>CBDVCL010000084.1:0-7896 GCA_965372475.1 uncultured bacterium
CTACGAGCACGCGTATAAAACGATACTCAGCGAGGCACGGCCTCTTCCCGCCCATGTCCTGCCACTTTCTGCCGTCCTCGGTAAGGTCCTGGCCGAAAACGTCATCTCCGGCATCGACGACCCGCCCTGGGACAACTCCGCCATGGACGGCTACGGCATCATTCACGCCGACACCAAGGGAGCGGAAGAATCCGCTCCGGCACTGCTTAGCGTCATCGGCACGCTGCAGGCAGGTGAAATATCCCGCGCCGTGCTCGGGCGGCAGAAGGCCATCCGCATCATGACCGGCGCGCCCGTACCCAGGGGGGTGGACGCCGTGGTGCCCGTCGAGGACACGACCGAGAAAGACGGCCTTGTCTCCGTCTATAAAGAGGTGAAGAAAGCCGCCCACATCCGCCGCAGGGGCGAGAACATACGCGCCGGGCAGAAGGCACTGGCGAAGGGCGCCCTGCTTACTCCCGGCCATATCGGCATGCTGGCCGTACTGGGACGCGGCAAGGTCAAGGTGATAAGGCCGCCCACGGTAGGCATCCTGGCTACCGGAGACGAACTGGTCGAGGTGGAAAAGAAGCTCCCCCGCGGGAAGATCAGGGATTCAAACTCTCACTCCCTGGCGGCGAGCGTGGCCGAATGCGGCGCCGAAGCGGTGATGCTCGGCATCGCCAGAGACAGGCCGGCGGCACTAAGGGCGAAGATAAGACGCGGACTGAAATGCGATGCCCTTGTCATCTGCGGGGGAATCTCCATGGGCAAAGCCGATTACGTGCGGCCGGTCATCGACATCCTGAAGGTCAAGGTCAAGTTCGCCAAGGTGGCACAGAGGCCGGGGCAGCCTTTCACCTACGGCACGTTTGGACGCGTGCCCGTCTTCTGCCTGCCCGGGAACATGGTCTCCTCCCTCGTCGTCTTCGAGATATACGTGCGGCCCGCCATTCTCAAGATGAGCGGGCGGCGGGATCTCTCCCGTCACCAGGTAACTGCGATCCTAGAAGAGAAAATCAGGGTGAAAAAGGGCAAGCGATACTTCCTGCGCGTGAGACTACGCAAGAAGAAGAACCGCCACTACGCCTGCTTAACCGGGCCCCAGGGCTCGGGGGTGCTGAAGTCGATGGCCCTTGCCGACGGCCTGCTCACCGTGCCCGAGGATATCGATACAATAGCAAAAGGAGAAAGATGGCCGGTAAGCCTTCTGCAAAGCTAGTCGACGGCTTTGGCCGCACCATTGACTACCTGCGCGTGTCAATCACCGACCGCTGCCCCCTGCGATGCGTCTACTGCACCCCCAGGGACAAGATCAAGTGGAAACAGGCGAAGGACATCCTCTCCTACGAGGAGATCTTCGAATTCGTGAAGAAAGCAGTCGAGCTGGGGATCAGGAAGGTCCGCGTCACCGGAGGAGAGCCGCTGACGAGGAAGGATATCTGCCAGCTCATCGCCATGCTCTCCTCGCTCCCCGGCATCCGGGACCTGGCGCTCACCACGAATGGCGTCCTGCTAGAACAATACGCCGGCAAACTGAAGCGGGCGGGCCTGCATAGGGTCAACATCAGCCTCGACAGCCTGGATGCCGGGAAGTACCGGGAGATCACCGGCGGGGGCGAGCTCGCCCGCGCGCTCAAGGGGATAGAAGCGGCGAAGAAAGCGGGGCTCACTCCGATCAAGATAAACTGCGTTGTGCTCAAGGGAATCAACGACGATGAGACGGAGGCGATCACCGCCTACGGCAAGCAAGACGGCCTCGGCGTCCAGTTCATCCAGCGGATGCGACTTGACCACAACAAGCCGAAGGCGGACCCGTCTTTCGTCACCAGCCGTCCGCCGCCTTGCGGCACTTGCAACCGCCTTCGCCTCACCGCCGACGGCGTTCTCAAGCCCTGCCTTCTCTCGAACCAGGGACTTTCCATCCGTTCCTTCAAGGGTGACCTGGAGGGAGCCATCAGGCAGGCGGTCGCCGACAAACCCGAATCGGGGGAGAAATGTCCCAATCATTCAATGATGGAGATCGGCGGATGAAGCTGACACATGTAGACAAGCAGGGCCGCGCCAAGATGGTGGACATCACCGAAAAGAAGGTGACGAAGCGCACCGCCGCGGCACGGGGCGAGATCAAGACGACGCCGGAGGTGCTTCGCCTGATCAAGGCCAACAAGCTGGCCAAGGGCGACGTCTTCGCCGTGGCCAGGGTGACGGGCATCCAGGCCGCCAAGGGTACCTCCGCGCTGATCCCTCTCTGCCATCCCCTGCCGCTTACCGATGTCGCCATCGATATCCGCTTCACGGGCGCGCAGGGGCTCCGCGTGGAATCAAGTGTCTCCTGCGTGGCCAGGACAGGCCCTGACGTGGAAGCGATGGCCGCGGTAACGGCGGCCTGCCTTGCCATCTATGACATGTGCAAGGCCGTTGACCGCGCCATGACTATAGAGAAAATATATCTCCGTGAAAAGACAGGAGGAAATAGTGGAACCTACAAGAGGTAAGATCATCGCGGTCTGCACGAGCGCCAAGAAGGGCGTGCCCAAGAAGAACGTCGGCGCAGGCGTCTTGGACCCCGCGAGCGGCCTGGTGGGAGACGCCCACGCAGAGCCGGGAGTGCGCCAGCTTAGCCTGCTCGCGACCGAGTCGATAGATAAGATGAACGCGAAAGGGGCGAAAATAGACATCACGCCGGGCGATTTCGCGGAGAACCTGACCACCGCGGGCATCATTCTGCACAAACTTCCCGTTGGACTTAAGCTCAAGATCGGCGAAGAAGTGACGGTAGAAGTGTCTCAGATCGGCAAGGTATGCCCCAAGCCCTGCGCCGTCTACCACAGGGTGGGTGATTGCATCATGCCGCGGGAAGGTGTCTTCGCCCGCATCCTCGAAGGCGGCAAGGTGAAGGTGGGGGATGTGATCGAGGCAGCTTAAGTAGGGCGTAAGGGCATAAAGGCTCAAGGGCGCAAGGGCTTGGCCTGATTGCTCAACCCTAAGACCCTCAAACCCTTATGCCCATAGTTGCGGCAAAGCCAACATGCGAATAGGCATACTGACAGTAAGTGACAAGGGCTCGCGGGGAGAACGCGAAGATAAGAGCGGCAAGGCCATCGAGGAACTGGTCGGTCCTGCTTTATCACCCCACGCCATCGAATACGCGATCGTCGCGGACGAAGAACACCTTATCAGCGCGAAATTGATTGAATTGGCCGACGCCAAGGACTGCCGGCTTATCCTCACCACCGGGGGCACGGGTTTGGGCGTACGTGACGTTACGCCTGAGGCCACTTCGCAAGTAATGGACAGGCCCGTCCCCGGCTTTCCCGAGACGATGCGGGCGGCTTCTCTGGCACACACGCCGCGCGGCATGCTCTCTCGGGCTACGGCGGGGATGCGAGGGAATAGCCTGATAGTGAACCTGCCCGGAAGCCCCAAGGCCGTGCGGGAATGCCTGGCGGCGATATTGCCGGCTTTACCGCACGCTATCGAAATACTGGAGAAAGGGAGCATGGAATGCGGCGAGGAAGAAACAAAAAAATGACAGCAATAGTTCTTGCCGGCGGCAAGAGTTCGCGCATGCGCAGGGACAAAGCCTTGCTTGAGCTGGGCGGGGAAACAATGATCGGGCGGATAATCAAGCTCCTCTCCCCTCTTTTCAAGGAAGTTATCATCGTTACTAACTCGCCCCGGAAATACTCCCGCTTCAAGGCACGGGTGGTAAAAGACGTTTCCCCCGGCAAGGGGCCCTTGATGGGGCTTTACTCCGGACTTAAGGCTTCGAAGCACACATGCAATTTCCTAATTGCCTGCGACACGCCCTTGCTAAACACAGAATTGATAGAGTATATGAAAGAGAACGCGAAGAGCTATGACGCGGTCGTACCCGTTTGCGACGGCCGCGCCCAGCCGCTTTTCGCCATATACTCCAGGAAATGCCTGGGGGCGGCGAAAAGAGGCCTGGACAGCGGAGCTCTAAAGATGCAGATCTTCCTCGAGCACCTAAAGGTACGGTACCTCGCCGAAGAGCAGACCAAGCGCTTCGACCCAAACGGCACCTGTTTCCTCAACGTCAACACGCAAGAGGATTACCGTAAAGCTCAGACCGCTTTTGAGGACGGCTCTTCTTGCCAGGCGAGGGACTTGACGATCGAGCGCCTCAGCCCCGGCAAGAGAAGCAAGATAGAAGACCTTGCGGTGAGGGAAACTGCGCTTACCGTGCTGGTCAACGGCCAGGCGGTAGCGACACTTCCCTGCAGTCCCTACAAGCTGGAACACCTGGCGGTCGGCTTCCTCCTGGCCGAAGGCGTGGTAACAAACGCCAAGCAGATAAAAAGCGTCGCCCTGCGCAACGAGAAACGGTTACGCGTCGACGTGGAACTCGCAGGCAAGCTCAACCTGCCAAATGACTTCTTCTACAGGAGGCTTATCGGCTCCGGCTGCGGCCGCGTCTCCGCCTTCTTCACCCCCCTTGAGCGCAAAGGAGAAAAGGCGGTGGCGGGCGGCATGAAAGTCAGCGCCGAATCGATCATCAAGCTGGTAAGTGACCTCCAGGAAATGTCCGTTTTATACAGGAAGACGGGCGGTGTCCATTCCGCCGCTCTCTGCACGGCGCAAGGCATAGCGGTCTTCGCCGAAGACATCGGGCGGCACAATGCTTTCGACAAGATCTTTGGCGAGTGCCTGGTGAAAGGGATAAGTACCGACGACAAGCTGATGGTGACAAGCGGCAGGATCTCGTCCGAGATCGTCACCAAGGTGATCAGGCGCAAGACACCGCTCGTCGTTTCCCGCGCCGCCGCCACCGACCTCGCCGTGGAGATGGCGGAGAAAGCGGGCGTGACCCTGGTCGGTTTCGTGCGCGGCAGAAGGATGAACATCTATACGCACGGATACCGTATCTCAAGCTGAGCCGGGCAAAAAGAAAAAGCGGGCCGTCCTTTCGGACGGCCCGCTTTTCCTGGTGTCGTATTCCGCCTAGGCCTTGACGGTACCCTTGCCGCAACGGCGCCGCGCCCTGGCCACGATTGAAGCCGTGAGCGGCGTCCCCGCGTCCCTGTAGGCCTGAAGCTCACGGCGCAGCAGATCGCCGTCCAGCTTCGCCTTCGGGCTCTTGGGCAGGTCAAAGGCAGCCAGTCCCTCGGGCAGCACATAGATCGAATGCGTGCCGCCGACTTCCTTGACGCCGTAGACGTAGGGCTTGAGTCCCTGTTTCTTCAGCGCCGAAGCCGCCTTCTTCGCCTTGGCCTTCATCTGCTTGAGACTGCCGAAGCTCAGCGCGCCCGTGATGCACGTCTTGGCGCAAGCCGGCTCGACCTCCTCGCGTATCCTGCTGAGGCACCCCGTGCACTTCCTCGCCTTCTCCGCCTTCTTGTCGACATGAGGAACACCAAACGGGCAGGCCTCGACGCAGGAGCCGCAACCGATGCACTTCTCGGCATCGACGTAGACAATACCGGTGTCGGCGTCCCTGGTCATTGCCTTGGGATCTGTCGGGCAGACATCAACACAGGGCGCGTCCGTGCAGTGCATGCAGGCATGCGTCCTGAACCGCCAGACAACTCCCTTGGAATTCAAGCTCTCAAAGAACTTGACCAGGCACCAGGTGCTGGGCGAAAGGTCCTTGGGGTTCTGGTAGCCTCCCTCGGCCGCGAAGAACTTCGTCTTCTCGGCCGGCAGTCCGTTCCACTGCTTGCAAGACACCTGGCATCCCCGGCAACCCATGCATTTCGAAAGATCATAGAGTTTCGCTTTTTCAGCCATGTCTTTCTCCTTTAAGCCTTCTTAATATCGACTAGAAATGCTTTGTACTCAGGGATGGTGGTGTTGGCATCGCCGATATGAGGTGTGAGGACGTTGGCGCTGTCTCCCTTGGCTATCCCTTCGAAACCATAGTGCCAGGGGATACCCACCTCTTCGACCGTCTTGGTGCCGAGCTTGAACGGCGTGAAGCGATCCGTAACGACCGCGTAGGCCTTGATCGAGCCGCGCGCGGACATGATCTTCACCCGGTCACCGTTCTTGATCTTCTTCTGCTTCGCCAGGGTCCTGCTCATCTCGACGAAGACATCCGGCATCAGCTCCGCCAGCCAGGGCAGGTTCCTTGACATCGCACCCGCCTGCCAGTGCTCGGTCACCCTGAAGGTGGTGGCAACGATGGGATACTTGTCCGGCGTCCCCTTCTTGTCCATCTTGGACTTCCAGATGATGATCGCCGGGTCGTTCTGCTGCTTGGAGAGCAGGTTCTTGACCGGCGATTCCCATGGCTCGTAGTGCTCAGGCAGAGGTCCGTCCGCGAGCCCTTGCCCGAAGAGCCGGGCCACGCCCTCCGGCTTCATGATAAAGGCGCCGACTCCCTTCTCGGGCGGCACCGTCTTGCCGTAGTCCGGCACGTCGCCGACCCACTTCTTGCCGTCCCACTTGATAACCGCTTTCTTGGGCGCGAAGGGCTTACCCTTGGCGTCACAGGAGGCGCGGTTGTAGATGATCCTGCGGTTCACCGGCCAGCACCAGGACCACCCGGGGTAGAGGCCGATACCCGTGGGATCGTCCAGGCCACGGCGGGCCATCATGTTGCCATCCTCGGTGTAGCTGCCGGAGTAGAGCCAGTTACCGGAACTGGTCGTGCCGTCATCCTTCAGCTTGGTGAAGTTGGCCAGGAGCTTGCCCGTGCCCAGATCGTAGCCGTTGATTTCCTTGGCCACGGCGTGCGAGTCGGGATGCTTGCCGTAGTACCAGTCAAGCGCGGCGATCGACTCGGGGAACGCGCCGCCTTCCTTTGCGTAGAGCTTCTTCACGCGGGTCATGATGCCGCTGAGTATCGTCAGGTCGTCCACGGCATCGCCCGGGCCCTTAATGGCCTTGTAGCGCCACTGGCCCCACCTGCCGCTGTTGGTGATGCTGCCTTCCTTCTCAAAAGAGGCCACAGCCGGAAGCAGGAACACCTCGGTCTTGATGTTCTTGGCGACGGCTTCCGGACCCTTCCAGAACTTGGCCGTCTCGGTGGCCCAAAGGTCGGCGCAGACCAACCAGTCCAGGTTCTCCAGCGCCTTCCGCTCCATCCTCACGTTGGGACCCCCCACAGCCGGGTTCTGGCCCATGCAGATCAGGCCCTTGATCGTCCCCGCGTACATCGCCTCAAAGAGCGCGATGTGGGAGTAGTTGCCGCTCATTTTCGGATGGAAGCTATAGCCGAAGTCATTCTTTTTCGTGGCTGCCTTGCCGTAGAACGCCTTGAGCAGGCTGACCATGAACTTGGGATAGTTTTTCCAGTAGTTGACGCTCTTGGGGTCCTTGGAGACGGGCGCCCAGTGCTTGATGTAAGCGCCGAGGTTCTTGTCTCCCGCGCGCGGCGTCTTAAGGTAACCGGGCAGGATGTGGTAGAGGATGGCGTTGTCGGTCGAGCCCTGCACGTTCGACTCGCCGCGCAAGGCGTTGATGCCGCCGCCAGCCACGCCGATGTTGCCCAGCAGGAGCTGGAGGATGGCGTAACTGCGGATCATCTGCGCGCCGTTGGTGTGCTGGGTCGTGCCCATCGCGTACATGATCGTCGCACTCTTGTCCGGCTTGCCTGTGGCGCAGAACCACTCGGTCGCCTGGAGGAACTCCTTCTTCGGCGTGCCGGTGATGTTGGTCATCATCTCCAGGGTGTAGCGCGAGTAGTGCTTCTTCAGCTTCTGGTACACGCAGTTCGGATCCTTCAGCGTCTTGTCCCGGATGGGGATACCATCAGGATCCATCTGGTATTTCCAGCTCTTCTTGTTGTACTTCCGCTGAGCGGCGCTGTAACCGGAGAAGAGGCCGTCGTTGAACTTGTAGTTGGGGTTGACGAGGAAGGAGGCGTTGGTGTGCTCGACGACGTACTCCTTGTTGCAGAGGTCCTTGTCCAGGCAATACTTGATCATCGCGCCGATCAAGGCGACGTCC
>CBDVCL010000085.1:0-7791 GCA_965372475.1 uncultured bacterium
GACCGCGGCTGCCCGCGAAGAGGTAGAGACCTTTACGCCCATGCCTCCCTGGATGATGGGCACCGTGATCTCCAGGTCGCCGATGGTAAGGCCCTTGAGACGCTCAGCCATGTGTTTTCCCCGACTCCCTATGCCCCTTCTTCCATCTGGTTGAGAAACGCGACGTAGTCATCCGGGGCGTCACCCGCCCGCATCTTTATCGCGGGGCGCGGGTGCCGGTTCATCAGCCCAGTGATCATATAGGGTACGGTGAACCCCCAATCGAGCTTCTCGCGCATCGGCAGCAAAACATCCTGCACGCACTGCAATACCGAGCGAAGGTCAAAACGCGGGTTGCGGAGGAAGCCGCGCAACTGTTCCAGCGGGCAATTGCCCGCGCCCCGCCCCAGCCCCATCATCGTGGCGTCAAGGCGGTTCGCGCCCAACACCAGGGCCTCGATGGTGTTGGCGTAGGCAAGCTGCTGGTTGTTATGGGCGTGGATGCCTATCTCTTTTCCACTTCCCTTCACCGCCTTGAGATACTTCCTCGTCAGGTCCCTGACCTGCTCCGAGTAAAGGGAGCCGAAGCTGTCCACGAGCACGATCACGTCTACGGGACTATTGACAAAGGCTTCGAGCGCGTTGTCCAGGTCTTTCTCCTTTACCACCGAGACGGCCATAAGGTTTACCGTGGTCTCGTAACCCTTATCGTGGGCGTCGTTGATTATCTCCAGGGCCGTGGGCACCTGGTGAATATAGGTCGCACAACGGATACAATCGAGCACGCTGTCCTTGCGCGGCAAGATGTCCTTGCGGTAATCGGTCTTCTCCGCATCGGCCATGGCGGAGAGCTTCAGCTTGGTCTTGTTATCGCCGACGACGCGGCGGATATCATCCTCATCGCAATACTTCCAGGGGCCGTGCTCCCTGGGGGGGAATATCTTCTTGTCCCCCTTATAACCGATCTCCATGTAGTTTACGCCGGAGGCGACGCAGGTCTTGTATATCGCCTTGACGAACCCATCATTGAACTTATGGTTGTTCATCAAGCCGCCGTCGCGCACGGTGCAGTCCATCACCCTGATCTCGGGCCGATAGGTCACCCAGGTGCCCTTGTCCGCCTTGACCTGCTGCGGCGGGGCCTTGGCCCCAGCCTTCTTCGCTTTGCCCTTCTTCGGCCTGGCCTTGGCCTTCTTCGCCTTGCTCTTCTTCGCTGTCATCTGCACTTATCCCCGCAGGTGAGATCGTGCCTTCCTAATACCTCCCAGATATAGAAAGACGCCGATTATAGCAGAGAGGGTACCCCCAGACAAGTCCAAAGATAGCAGAATATACCAAAGAAAACCACCAATATCTGATGCGATTTCTCGTCTCCCCCTGCTCAGGGCCTGGCGCTAAAGCACTAGGCCCAGCAACGATTGTAGCCGATTGCCGCGTTTTCGGCAATCTCCATATACCATTATTGCGAGTCGTTTCAACGGCGGAAGGTATCTACTATATAGGAGGTGAATAGCATGTGGTGGAAACCATTGATAGGAATGGTGATTGGCGGCGTCTTCGGCTACGCCTGGTACCGCCTGGTCGGCTGTTCAACGGGGGCGTGTCCGCTCACCAGCAATCCCTACAGTTCGGCGCTGATATGGGCGATCGCGGGCGCGGCGGTGATGATGGGTAAGTAAGAAATCGCAGGGCAGTTGCTAGCCCTTCGATTGCCCTCAGGGCCCTTCCCGCCCTGAGCACTTCGACTCACTTCGTTCGCTCAGCGCAGGCGAGCCGTCTAAGATAAGGGCGAGTCGAAGGATGCTCGTCGCTAGCCTGCCCTACGTAGCCCCCTCGTCTGCCGCCTGCATCGCGCTCGCACATATCTGCGCCAGGGGCTGCGCAAGTATTACGGCCTCACGGGCAAAGACTGATAAAGGTATCCCGCCAGCAGCGAAAGCACACAGATAGCTACAAGGTAAACCAGCAGGACCCTGTCCCCGAACTCCTTGCGCACCACGAGGATGGTTCCCCAGCTCGTGATGGGGCCCACCAGCAGAAGGACCATGCCGGCCCCCGCGCCCAAGCCCTGCTCAAGAAAAGCGTGCACCAGCGGCACACTCGCTGTAGAACATATATACATGACGATGCCGAAGACCAGTGCAAAAAGGTAACCATAGCCCCCCACTAGATACCTCTTCACAAGCGTGCCCAGAAAGGACACCGAGGCGAGAGCGGCGGCGAGGACGACACCTATCACCAGTTCCAACCCGATCTCCTTCGGTATGTCTATGAAACCGAAGCTGAACACTGATATGATCCTGTCCTTGACCGCCCTGCCGTGATGGCGGTGGCCCGTGTGCTCTCCCTCTTCGCACATCGGACAGGAATCGGCACCCGCCCCTCCTGCCGAACTGCCCGGCAAGATGTTGCCGATCAAGCCGACGAGCAGAGCGATCACCACCACGGAAAGACAGAGATAGAGCGTGAACCAGGGACCCATCAGCTTCCAGGCCACGAGGATAGCGGTGAGCGAGGTAGCGGGGGTGGCGACAAGAAAAGCCAGAACCGGGCCCAAGGGGACGCCCTTCTTTCTCAGGCCCACAGCCACAGGAAGCGAGCCGAAACAACAGAGGGGGAGGAAGATGCCTGCCAGCGTCACGTAGAGGAGGGAGAGGAAACCCTTTTTCACGAGGTGGCGGTCCACAAGCGACTGCGGCACGAACTCGTGTATCACGCCGCTGAGAAAGAGGCCCAGCGCTACACTGGGAACGACTTCGATGACATAGTGAATAAGCGTGTGTAGGAAATCAACAGCCATCTCATCTCCCCAGTCGCATCCCCCTCACGCCATGCAAAGATAACGATGGATACTCTCACTTCACCGTCTCGTGTCTTTCCCTCAGCCACCCGCGTGTGCCATCCCCCAGATCGTATATGCTTCGGAGGCGAGCATCAGCCAAGCGAATTGATCGCCTTTTCCAGCTTCTGCCTGACCTGGCCCGCCACTTCGCCGACGCCGGGATTGTCCACCAGCTTCATCGCCGTCACCGGGTCCATCGCCATCACGGTGGCCTTGCCGGAGTCATTCTCGTAGACTATCACGTTGCAAGGAAGGAGCAGGCCGATGTCAAGCTCCGCGCGCAGGGCCTTGTAGGCGAAAGGAGGGTTGCAGGCACCCAGTATCTTGTATTTCCGGAAGTCGACGTCGAGTTTCTTCTTCAAGGTGGCCTTGACGTCTATTTCCGTGAGAACGCCAAAGCCCTGTTCTTTCAGCGCCAGCGTTACCTTCTCCAGCGCCTCTTCGTAAGAGAACGGCAGCTCGCGACCAAAACCATACTTACTCTCGTTCATTCTCGCCCCCTTTCCCTGTTACCTGCCCCCGCAACCACCGCCGCCGCTGCCGCAGCCCCGGCCGCCGCAAAGACCCCTGGGTATTATGGCATACTCATAAGCCCGCAAGAGCCGGTCCTCATCGATATCCCCGGATATCGCCGTGGACATGCAGCCGCGGCCGAGCACGGCGACGCTGGGCAGGGACTTGACGGAAAACATGCGCATCAGCGAGGCGCGGTCAGGGCTGTCCTGCTTCATGGTGAAGGCGATCACCTTCTTGCCACTATCCCCCAGCTTCTTCACCAGCGCTTCCAGCTCTGCCGACACCTCGCGGTTCGCCTTCTCTTTCTCGCCCGGCAAGAATATGAAGGCGACGTCCTTTCCCTGCGCCAGTTTGTCCAGGGACTTTATCGAGTCCAGGTTTTGGCCACACACGACGCTCTCATCGTCCGCGGCGGCAAGATCATACAGCACCACTCCTGCCGCGGCAAGCAGCAGCAAGGCGAAGAAGATCCGCCGCGCGCGAGATACCCAGGCGGAAGCGCCGCTCTCACCCAGGGAAGCGCAACAGTCTACGCCTTCCGTTTCGCACTCATAGCTTTCTTTACTCATGGTTCTCCTCTCTCTTTACTTTAGACCTAAGCCCCTCTCCCTTCACACCACTCAACAGTATAAGCTGGATTCCCGCCGCGGCACTATCCTGCCGTCCTGCAGGTGGATCACCCTTTGCGTGCGCGCCGCCAGCTCCAGGTCGTGCGTGGCGATGAAGACAGCGAGGCCGCCCGCTGCCAGTTCCCGGAACAATTCCAAAAGTGAATCACGCACCTTTGTCTCCAACCTACCCGTGGGCTCATCGGCGATAAGCACGCGCGGCTCATTAACCAGCGCCCGCGCGATGGCGACGCGCTGCTTGTCGCCGCCGCTCAACATGTCCACGCGCAAATCGGTGCGGCCGCCCAGCCCCACCCTGTCCAAAAGGCGCGTGATCCTGTTATGCTCGGCAGGCTTACGCGAAAAGAGCAGGGGCAACTCCACGTTCTCGCGCGCGCTGAGTGAAGGAACGAGATGGAACTTCTGAAAGATGAAGCCGATGCTCTTGCGCCGCACGCCGATGAGGCGATCCTCCGTGAACTCCGTCACGTCGGCGCCGTCTATCTTCATGCGCCCCGCCGTCGGCACATCGAGGCAGCTAACCAGGTTCATCAGCGTCGTCTTGCCGGAGCCCGAGGGGCCGACGATGGCGACCATCTCCCCTGCGTCGATGGCGAAATCAATGCCGTCCAGCGCCTTGACCGTCTCGACGCCGCGGCGGTAGTGTTTTTTCAGGCCGCTTGCCTCTATCGCTTTGCTCATCTTAATTGGCCCTCGCTGCCGCCTGGATATTGCCGTCCTGCAAACGCACCACCCGTTTTGCCGTGCTGCCGTACTTGAGGTCATGCGTCGCCACCAGCACTGTAACCCCTTGCTCGGCGTTGAATTGCTTGAAGAGGTCAAAGATGACCTGGGTATTCTTAGTGTCGAGGTTGCCGGTCGGCTCGTCGGCGAGCACTATGCGCGGCGAGACGACAAGCGCCCGGGCGATGGCAACGCGCTGCATCTCCCCGCCCGACAACTCATAGGGCAAGTGGTGCAGGCGGTGCCCGAGGCCAACCCTCTCCAAGAGCTGAACCGCCTTGTCCCTATCCGCTTCTACTCGCCCGAAGGTCTGGGCCAGTTCTACGTTCTCGAGGGCGCTCAAGCTCGTTATGAGGAAGAACTCCTGAAAGACGAAGCCGATCTTGCCGCGCCTGATGGCGGGAAGCTCGTCTTCCCCCAGGCCGGTAAGGTCCTGCCCCAGCACCTCCAGGCGCCCGGCGCTGGCGCCGTCCATGCAGCCGATGAGATTCAGCAGCGTCGTCTTGCCCGCGCCGGATGGCCCCATCACCGAGACGTAATCGCCCTCCTTTACCTCCAGGTCGATCCCCTTGAGGGCGACGATCTCCTCGGCGGCAAGGCGGTATGACTTGCGCAGTTTTTCCGCTTTGATCACGGTCTTCATCTGTTTACTCCCCCTGCCTGATCGCCTCGATCGGCCGCATCGACGCGGCCTTGAAGGCCGGGTATATCCCCGAGAGCAGGCCAAGCACTATCGTGCCGAGAAACGACAGCACCAGCAGGCGCAGGGTGATAAAGACCAGCCTGCCTTCGGGTGCATAGGGTAATACCTGCTTGATAAAATACTCAACCGCGTTGCCGCCGAGAACGGCAAGCGCGCTGCCGGCGATACCGCCCAGGGCACAGACCAGCACCGTCTCCACCCAGATCAGCTTGAAGACGTCCAGCTTGGAGGCGCCGATGGCCTTGATCACGCCGATCTCCTGCGTGCGCTCAAAGACGGACATGAGAATGGTATTCACCACGCCGATCACGGCTACGAAGATGGCTATCACCGCGACCGAGGTGACGAGCACCTGCGCCGAGGAGATCAAGTTGAATATCGTGCCCTTTACCTGGGCCATGCTCACCACCTGGATGCTGGCCATGTGATAAAGGCTCTCCTCGAACTCAGCCAGCTTCTCAAGCTGCTTGAGCTTTATGCCGATGCCGGTCAGCTTACCCGGCACCTTGAACAACCTCTGTGACGCCGCCAACGGCAAGAACAACATGCCATCGTCCTGGCTACCCGTTCTCTCCAGGACTGCCGCGACCTTAAGGACCTTGTCCACACCGGGAATGGTTACTTCATCTCCCACGCTGCGCTGCTCGGCCTCTGCCGCGGCGTAGCCGAGGATCACCTCGTCCGCGTCTGCCGCCGAGAACCAGCCGCCTGACTCAAATTCGATCCAGGGTTTGAGTTCCAGGTAACTGCGCATGATTCCCATGTACATCAGCATACTGCCCCTGCCGCCGTCCGCATCGGGCCTGTAGGCCGAGTGCATCAACTGGGGCGCTATCTTGTCTATGCGCGGGTCGTTGACGATCTGGTCGTAGATTTCCTGCTCCATGTAACGCATGCCGCCGCTGCCCTTGAGCATCATCGTCGCCGCCTCATAGGGACAGCCCTTGGCGGTGATCAGTACCTGGTAGCCCATCCTGTCTATGTCATTGGTCAAGGCCCGTTTGTATCCGGAATTGAACCCGAGCAGGCTCACCAGTACCGCCACGGCGATGGCCACGCCGCCAATGGTCAAGAAGGAACGGACCTTCTTCCGCCTCAGGTTCTTGTAAGCAAGAGAAACGAAACCTATCATATCTCCACTCCTTTCCCCACTACCATCAGCCTGCCGCCCTGTGCAGACGCCACTCTCCCCTCAACTTTCACTTTTTTGCCCACTTTTTGGGGGATGGCAAGACCGTAAGCGGCGATGGTCACGTATATCTCGCCGCTGTCGTCCTCTATCTTGAACCAGCATCCCGACGAACATTCAAGGGTTATCTTGCCGACCACCCTTACCTCCCGGTCCACGTAATCCGCCGGGCGGGCGAGGATAGCACCGATAGGTGTCACCTCCCCCTTCGAGATCTCCTCGCCGTAGGTCTCTTTCTGGGCGCAACCAGAAGACACCACGAAAGCGAATAGAGCCAACGCCAATAAGTTTCTCCTATTCCTGATCATATCGCTCCCTCACTCATTTGAACCATCCCTTTTTCACCCCACCGCCACCATCGCACAAACCACAATCACATCCCCCTTTGCCCCGCCTCCCCTGGCACTCGCGGCACAGCTCGCCGCAGATAGAATAGAAGAACCGCTCGCGCTGTTCCGGGGTGAGGATGCCTTTTATCTTTGCCAGGTGGTCTATCAGCTCCACTTGCTGACGACACTGAAGCGCCGCTATCTTCTCACAACTGGCCTTGATCTCCCCCCGGTCCCACTCCGGCGCGGTAAGGCACCTGCTGAGCACGAGCCGCTCGGCGGCTATCTGCTTCCCCGTTGCCGCCAGCCCCACCCTGTGCTTCTCATCCAGGGCGAGGATCTTGTCCTTCTGCTCGGCGCTAAGGCCCAGCTTGTGCAGGGAGCCGTCCATGCGGCTCGCCTGCCGCGCCGCACTGCCGCATCCCCGGTAATAGTAATAGCCGCCGGCGATAATCATACCCAGCGCCAGCACTCCCAAGAGTTGGACCGTCTTTGCCAAAAAGCCGTTTCTCATCTGATCCCCCCTAGATGCTCTTGATAATGAGCCAAGATAGAATCAGGCGGCACGGCGCGGAAGTTATCTAATTCCCGCACCAGGCGTGAGCCGGCACCGATCATCCCCTCGCCGCCGAACCCACCTTGCTGAAAAAGCTGGCTGCCGATCAGTATCCCCGCAACGAGGAAAAGCCCTGCCAGCAGCGGGAAGGGCTGAAACGCCTTCCTCGCAACCATGCCGCCGACCCGCCTCTCTGCTTCCAGTTTCTCGCGCAACCGGTAATTGAATGCCGCCGAGGGCACGATCTCTTCCCCCCGCTTAAGCCCCTTAATAAAGACGGCGAGTCCGGCAACCGCGGCTTGGCAATCAGGGCACTTTGTCAAAT
>CBDVCL010000086.1:0-7756 GCA_965372475.1 uncultured bacterium
TGCCTGCCCGCCGCCGACCTTGACCTCGGCTGATTGTCGCCACGCCGTCTTCTTGAAATTCCCCGTTCTTAACTCCTTGCCGCCAATGATGATCCTGCCGCACGTATCCCCCGGGTATTGCCAACTGGGTGGTATCAGGTCGACGATGCCCTGAAGAATGGCCTCGATCGGCTTGTCGCTCTCCTCGGTGAGACGCAATGAACCATAAAGGCAGTTCAGCTCCTTGACGCGCTCGGCCAATTCATCCGCCCCCTGCCTCTGGGCTTCCTCCGCTCTCTTCTTGTCAGTGATGTCGAGGACGAACGCCACGCCCCTGTCCTTGAAGCTTTTCAGTACGGCGGCACCCAAGAGGATGGGCACACGGCTGCCGTCCTTGCGGATGTATTCCTTCTCAAACGGCGTGCACACCCCGCTCTTGCCGAGCTCCGCCAGGGCCCCGTTATCAGCGGCAACGTATTCGGGTGGGGTCATGTCCCTCCAGCGTACCGTCCCCTCGACCACTTCCTTCCGGCTATACCCCATCATCTTCAAGAACGCCTTGTTCGCGTCCAATATGTTCCCCGCCGCGTCCCAGAACAACACGCCCATCATCTCGGATTCGAAGATGTTCCTGAACTTCGCCTCACTCCCAGTCAACGCCTCCTCCTCCCGCACTCGCTCGGTGATGTCCGTCGTCACCTGTATCGCGCTGACGACCTTACCGTTCTTCTTGACGGGGCCAATGCGAGTGGCATAGCGCGCCTCGTTTCCCCCCGGACCGAAGCCGCCGACCTCGTACCCGGCCGCCTTTCCCGTGCTGAATACTCGCCGGATGGCTTTCATCGCGACATTCACATGCTGCGGCGAGATGAAGTCACGTACGTTCTTACCCACGACATCACTGACGCTGAGCCCCGCCACGGTATGGTTGATGAAGGTTATCGTTCCCTTGCCGTCGACGGTCATGATGATCTCGGGCGCATTCTCGACCAACGACTTCCACAGTTCCTGACTGCCTCGCAGCTCCTCTTCCGCCCGCACCCGCTCGGTGATCTCTAGCCGCAGCTTCTCGTTGGCTTTCGCCAGCTTTGCCGTTCGGTCCTCAACACGTTTCTCCAGTTCGGCGCGCGCTGCAGCCAACTCCATTTTTGTCTCATCCAGTCTCTCATAGGCTATCTTGAGGTTCTCGTTGGTCGCCGCCCAGAAGGTTTCGTCTCTCTCTCGTTCTTTCAGCAGACCCTTGTACTTCCTGACCAGCCGAACAAGGTCTTCATTGGATAGCTCAATATCAGGGGGGAACTGCCGTGATTTCAGTAGCTTCTCAAGCTTCATATGCTTTCTCCAAACGCGAGCGACCGCTCAGTGGAATTCAATCCTGAAGCACTGCCTGTCTTCGTCGTTGTTGACGCCAATGTAGTCCAGGTCTCCAGGCGCCTTCATGCCGCCAATGAGCACTCCCCGCTCTAGGTCCTTATCAAACAGAGTCGTGCTGTGGACCACGGCCTTGCCGTTCTTCTCGTCGATCTCTGTCAGACTGAAGCTGCCAACAACTCTTTCCGGGCCCTGCACCACGCTCGCGTAGCCCTGCGAGCCAGTCTGAAAATGCAGGAAGTCCACCCCACGTTTGATGATCTCTTTGCCGGGGCCAGGATCGTACCAGGTCAACATCATCTGCATGCCCACTCTTTCCATTATGGGAGCTGCATTCTCGTACGATTCGAGTACGGCTCTCTCCATCTGTCTCAACAGTTCGAAAGGGTACCACCCGGCAAGCTCGATGCTCCCACCCAGGCTAGCTACCTTGGACCCGGCCACAATTCTCAGATTGACGCAGGCCTGAACGAATCCCAGTATCGTTGCCCCAAACACCTTCATTTCTTTCTTGTCAGCCATTTTCCTCCTCCCCTGTCGCCCTTTCTTCTGGTCATAATCGTGCCCCCGGCTCGTCCCGACAGTATGAAATGGATCGTCGCGCCTTTTCCCGCCTTGGTATCCAGCCAGATACGCCCGCCGTGCCTTTCCACTATACGCCTGCATATGGACAAGCCGATGCCCGCACCGGGGTACTTATCCCTGGTGTGCAGGCGTTGGAAGATAGCGAAGACCTTATCCTTGTATTGGGACCCTATGCCCATACCGTTGTCCCGCACCGAAAACTGCCACCCCTCCTTGCCCCGCTTCGCCGATATGTTGATGCGCGGCGCTTTCACCCCCCTGAACTTTATCGAATTACTGATCAGGTTCTGAAAGAGGCGCACCAGCTGTGGTTCATCCCCCCTCACGCTTGGCAGGTCTTGATACTCCACGCGCGCTCTGCTCTCCTTTATCGCCCCTTTCAAATTGACCATTGCCTGCTTTACCAGCTTCTCACCCGCGTGCTTCTTGAAGGCCTGCCCTCGCGTGCTGACGCGAGAGAATTGAAGCAGAGACTCTATCATCTCCTTCATCCTCGTCGCCCCGTCCACCGCGTAACCGATGAATTCCCCCGCTTCCTTGTCGAGCTTGCCCTTGTAGCGACGCGCCAGGAGCTGGGTGTAGCTGGCGACCATGCGCAAGGGCTCCTGCAGGTCGTGCGAGGCGACATAGGCGAACTGCTCCAATTCCTTGTTCGACCGGGCAAGCTCGGCCACGGACCTCTCAAGCTGCTTGTGTGTCTTCCTCAGTCTGTCCTCGGCCTCATCGCGCCGCTGGCTGTGTCTCTTCAAGCCGCGTGACCCTAGCCTGATGCCTATGACCCCCAACAGCCATAGCAGACCATGCGATACGGCCTGGGTGACGATCGCCTGCCGCTCCCTCTTGAGGAAGGGAGCGGCGGGCACCGAAATACTCACGCCGCCTCGTATCTCTCCCTGCTTGTATCCCTGGTGCGCATGGCACTTGAGACAGGCCTGCTTCGTTATCATCGGACGCATGAAGCGCAGGAAGGGCTCCCCCTCGATCTCCACGGCCTCAGATACCTCGCTGGCTCCCCGCTCCATCTCACGCAGGGCTTTCGTCTCCCATTCATCCGCGGCGTTCTCGGGCCGTAGCGGCTTGAGGCTGGTGATGTGCCCGGGGATGCCATACATCTCCTCGAATTCCTCGTTCATCTGCCGAATGGCGTAGGCGGGATTCATGAGCGTAAGGCCCTTGCCCGAAGGCGTAACGATATTTTGCTCGGCGACATGGCTAAGGTATGGATTCGGCGGCGTGCGCTCATCGCTCGGCACATAGACGCCTCCGTGAGAGGCCATCCAGGAACGAAGAGCCAGGTCTCTCCTAAAGTGGGTGCGCCCTTCATTAATCATCATTGCCGTCGTTGTCTGGCGCGCTTGAAGGATGACCCACACCAGCAATCCGAATACGACAACCGTCCAGGCGATCATTAAAGCCCATACGTAGATCTCCAGCGAACGCGAACGACTCCTGCGTTTGCCTTTCCTTTTCATATTCCTCTTTCCAAGACAACAAAACCCGGCTCCATCTGATGGAGTCGGGTCTCAGTTGTTACAACCGTGCACGATATCTCGCCTGCCCCTGGCTGATATCCCGTAGAACCATAAGCACCCCCGGGAGACGTCATTGTCTCCCTGCCAACTGCATATAAAGTGTATACTAGACATTTGCCCTGTCAAGTGCCCCAGAGGATTATCTGCCAAGAACAAACCGTCGCGAATGTACCCCTCCAGTTACCTATTAGCAATTTCGGTGCCGAAACGGTCGAAAATAACCACGTTATGGGGCTGATTATCAGGGCTGAGGGGGAGTTCTGGAGGGGGTGGGTGAAAGCGGGGATGAAAGGTGCACAAGGAATGGGCAATGCACAGTTGTGGGGCGGTGGGTCGTCGCTCGACTATCGGCTATCGGCTATCGTATACCTCAAACCCACGATAGACGATCGACAATAGACGATAGACGTAACAAGCTTGCTCTCTCTCACAGTGCCGGTAACTCCACAATGAACTTCGCCCCGCCGCCAGGGCTGTTCGCCGCGCTGATCCCCCCACCGTGGCCCTCGACGACCGCCTTGCACACCGCCAGGCCCAAGCCAAGGCCTTGCCTGCTGCCGGTGAAGAACGGCTTGAAGAGCTTGCTTCGCTCCTCGCGCTTCAGGCCGGGCCCGTTGTCTTGGAAAGCGATCACGATCCGTCCGCGCGCCGAAGCGTTGCTTGCGACTGGTTCGGGACCGCGCCCGCCCCGCCTGGCCGATACGCGCAGTTCGCCTCCCTGCGGCATCGCCTGCAGGGCGTTCTTGATCAGGTTGACGAAGACCCCTTTCAAAGCGTCAGCATCGCCCATCACCATCAACTTGCTGCCCACACCGCGACGCAAGCGCACGCGCCCGCGTTTCATCTCTTCCCTGAAGAAATCCAGCACCTCCAGCAGGGGTACGCGCACGTCCAGCCGCTCCAGCGAGAACTCTTCGCGGCGAGAGAAATCAGACATCCTGTCCAAAAGGTCGAGCAGGCGCCTCGCCTCTCGCGGCACCGTCCGCTCGAAACGGCGCAGGTAGCCCTTGTCGCCCTTCCGCGCCGAGTAGACCTGCATATAGTTGGTGATCACGCTCATCGGGCCGCGCAGCTCGTGGGTAAGCTCGGTGGCTACCTCTCCCACGACCGAGAGCTTTTCCTGCTCTCGCGCTCTTTCCAGCTTCACGGCCATCTCCTCGAAACTCCTCACCAGCTCGCCGAACTCACCCCGCCACGGTTCGTGCTCGATGCGGCCGAAATATCCCGTGGCCAGCGCCCGCGTGCGCCTTACCAGGTAGTCCACCGGCCCCAACCAGCGCCGCGCCACGGCGTAGCTTATGAAAAGAGAGATGACCAACCCCAGGAACAGGACCAGGAAAGAATGGCCGATCATCACGCGGCGAAACGAATAGGCCTCCCTGCTCTCCTGCTCCACCACTACCCACCAGCCGTAGCCGGATATCAGCGCAAACGAAGACAGCCAGCCGCGGCCGTCCTCGCTCCGCCATTCGACGTTGCCATTCCCTGCCCCCCGCGCCGCCTTCACCACGGCATGCTCTGCCAGGACCTTCTCGCGCAGAACCAGCTTCTTGTCTCGATGGGCGATAAGGTCGCCGCTCTCCATCGTAATATAGGCGTGGCCGCTGCGGCCGATGCTGATACGGTCGACCAATCTCCAGATGCTTCTCAGGTCGAGACGGGCGATCAATGCCCCGGCTGTCTTTCCCTGCCGCGATACAGGTACGCCGACTATCATGTAGGGCTTGCCCGAAGAGGAAACCTTGAAGCCTGAATTGAAGCCCTTCCTTTCCAGGCTCTGTGCCAGCATCGCGTCATCCCACCATCTCTCTTCCCTCGCGCCCGGATTCGAGCCCGCTCTCTTTCTGCCGCTCCTGCCGACCAGCACCGCCTCTTCAAAGACCGGCATGTCCAGGCTCAGTTGCACAAGCACCGTCTCCTCGTCCCAGCTATTCCCCAGGACCCCCAGCATCGAAGCGACCATTCTCACCGACTCCAGGGGACGGTCAAGGATAAGCTCTATTTCACCCGCCGTGCGCTCCGCCAGCAGGCGATGGCCCTGCATTACGGTGCGGCGCATCGCGGTTTGCCCCGTGACCACGAGGATAGTCCCCAGCAGGACTATGAAAACGGCGAGCAGGGAAGCAAAGAGGAAGAATAGCTGGGCACGGATGCCGCGGGGAAATAGTCGGGTACTGAGTTTGGCAGTCATAGGTTCGCCCTGTAAAGGGTGGGTAGGATTCTAGCATAGGGGGGGTGATACGGCAAGAAGTAGGTGGAGGTCGGAGGTCGGAGGTCGGAGGTCGGAGGTCGGAAGGAGTGAACGGAAAGCAGTCCGGCTTCCCCCCTTCGGGGACTAACCGATATTGAAGATGCTAGCGGCGGCTTCGGACTTCCGGCTTCCTCAATCCATCTCCAACGAATAATCAAACTCCATACACTTCGGCACGGTCTCTTCCAGGACTTCCTTGCGGCAGTATATCTCACCGAACTTCTTACCGTTAAGCATGGCCATGAAGCGGCAACCGCCGCCGCAAAGGGGCAGGTAGCGGCAATCCAGGCATTCATCCTCCCAGAACCTGTCATCCGCTATCTCGCCGTGGCGCGCGTTGAGCCCATTCTTCTTCACGTTGCCGGCGATGAAGCCCTTCTTCCCCAGGAACGCCGGGCACTTGTAGATATTGCCTTCGGGGTCTATGGTCACCACCGACTCATCCACGAACATCGGACAGATATTCAGGCCCATGCTGGCAGAGGTCCTGAAACCGCGCTTGACTATCTCCTCCTTCATGGCCAGCGTCTCAAGCACGCCCTTCTTCTCCAGCGTCAGCACGCCCGTCCGCTCCGCCTCGGTGCTGTCGCCCGCCCCGAACCGGGCCGTGGCGGGCATGAAGTCCACCTCGGCAAGCTTGTCCTGGCAGCCCTTCTCCGCGAGATGATCCAGTAGCCTCAGCACCGCCTCCTGGTTCCCCTCATCCAGGTTGCCGCCCAGGTACACCTCCAGGTGATCGGTCATCGCTCGAAGGTTGGCCATTATCTTATCGAAACTGCCGCCGCCGCCGCGCATAGGACGCCGCTTGTCATGCGCATCCTTATCACCGTCCAGGGTCAGCTGAACCCTTTTCACCCCTATATCGACCAGCGTCTCTACCACATTCTTATTAAGCAGGACGCCGTTGCTGACTATTGAATACGAACATTCCTTTTTACTTTCCCGGCAATGGTCCGAGACGATCATTGCCACGCGCTCCATGGCCGATATGTTTAAGAGCGGCTCGCCTCCGTAGAACATCACCCGCACGCTCTCGAAACCGTCATCGGAGACATCGTTGAGCCACTTGGCCGTCCCCGCCGCTACGCTCGAACTCATATGCCCGCCCGTGGTCTTGTCCCCCTCTATGCAGTAAGGACAGGCGAGGTTGCAGGCCCAGGTGGTGAGGACGGTGGCGCGCAGTTCCCGCTTGTCCTTCCTCGCGTCCGCCATCAGCCCCCGCCACATCTCGTCCTCGTCCGCGCCTCGCGGCACGGTTATTTTCGCTTCCAGAAGCGGCTGAAGTTGTTTTCTCTCCTTCTTCGTCAGGGGCTTGCCGTTCTCGGCTTGCTTCAGACGATCCAGCACCTCGTCGTTCAACTCGACCAATGCCTCGGTGAATCCGCTCCAGACGAGGTTGTTGCCCTTAGCGGGGTAGTTCTTGTGGATTATTGAATATCGGGATAGTTTCATCTTGTCGTTCGTCGTTAGTCGTTAGTGAGTTATGTAAAGATGACCCATCACAACTCACGGTGAAAGGCGGCGGGGCCTTGCGGCCCCGCACACCCTACACCCCGTCAACTGCCCCAACCGACTACTTCAGTGGCAGTGGTATTCCCAATCTACGACTACCTGTAACGTCCAAAAAATCCAGCCGTCCGACAACAGCCGCGTGGCGTAGGCATTCCCTTCTTTATCACCCTGATCTTCATCTCATCACCTCCCTTCCCCTTCATCGGCCATAAAGATCTCTTTCACTTGATATATAGGAAAATAATGCGACAACACCATTTTCTGGCCTGCAAGCTCGGCAACACTTGCGCTGTACTCGTCTATATAAAAGAGAAATATCACCGGCTTATAGTCGTTCACTAGATCCTCAATCCCATGATATACCTCCTGCCTCCTCTTCAGATCAAACTCCCTTCGCCCTCTCTGAAACAAGCGCTTCACCCGTAGATTTGGGAGACTATCATCATTGAAGCAAGCCAACGGCCACAACCTCGACTCGCAGTCGGGTTCGATGCAATTCGTGAAGCTAGTCAAAAGCATTTGAAAA
>CBDVCL010000087.1:0-7724 GCA_965372475.1 uncultured bacterium
GGGTATTCGGCCTTTAGATGGAGGGGCATCTTGGCTCCCTTAGTCTACCCGCATTCGCTTGATGACGCGGCTGGCGTAGGCCTTGTCGCAGAACTCGGTGAGAAGGTCCTCGTCAACCGCGGTGTACGCCGTGTCACCGCTGAGTGTCTTGATATTGGCGTCCACTTCCTTTTTCAGGCGCATGCCTATTGCCAGCAGGTGGACGCGCTTGTCGTTCAGCACGTAGCGGATCGCCGCGGCGGGCACCTTCTCGCGACGCCGCTCGTTGAGCCGCGGCACGACGTATTTGGACCACGCTCCCAGCATTCCCGCACCCATCACCTTCATCGCCACGATAGCCATGTCCAGCTCATCGGCCTTGGCCACGCACGCCTCGCGTAACTCGACCATCTTCTTCGAAAGCATCTGGTCGTGCCCGCGCGGCAGGTAGCCGTAGGACAACATGCAATGCTGGAACCCTCCCGTCGAGATCAGGGCGAGCGCCTTGTCGAAATAGGAGTGCGCGGAGAAGCCGATGAACCTGGCGATACCCTCGTCGCGAAGCTTGACCAGCTCACCGTGGATCTTCATCGCCTGCTTGACGCTCATGTATTCGATGCCGGGCGTGCCGTGTATCTGGATCACGTCGATGTAGTCCGTCTCAAGCTCTTTGAGCGACCGCTCTACCGCCTTGCGCACCTTGCGCGGGGAGGTGGTCTCGACCTTCGTGGCGAGGCAGACATCGCCGCGCACGCTCTTCAGCGCCTTGCCGAGGATGGCCTGGCTTTCCAAGTAGTTGCCCCCCGTGTCGAAGTAGCGCACGCCCCGCTCGTAGACGTATCGGACCAGCGCTACGCGCGCTTCGGTCGATAGGGGATTGCCCCATTTCCCGGGCAGCGCGGCGCCGCCGTAGGCGAGCACCGGCAGTTCGAGCCCGGTCTTGCCGAACGCGCGCCTCGGCAGTGCGCCCGCCTGCGCGGATAATAGTTGCGGCGAGACCGCGACGGCCGCGGCGACTTTGGTGGCCTGCTTGAGAAATTCGCGCCGTGCTATTTTCTTCATTCTACTTCGGCGTCGCCTCGCCGTGGGGGAACATGTAGTTCGCGTTCCTGTCCCTTGATACTCGCTGTGTTACCGTATCCGACAATCGATACATGTAGAGCTGGTTCAGCCCCGTTTTGTCGCAGTGATAGACGACCGCACTTTGGTCTTTTGTCCAGCGCGGGTAAAGGTAGGAAATGTCCTGGCTATGCGCATGATTGGCGATGGCCACGGGATTCGTAATGCGAGGCGTTGCCGCGTCAAAATCCGCGATATAGAGTGTCCGTCCCGGGTATCGGTATGTGCCGAATCCTTTCTGGAACTCGAAACAGACCTTCGTCTCATCGGGCGAGACGCTGATGCGGTCGAGCCGTCCTTTCCCCGCCAGGGCGCATCGCACCGGTTCGTAGCTCGCCTTGCCAGCGGCATCAGGCGTCATGAGGAAGTAGCCGCCCGGTTTGCGCGAGGAAGAGACGAGAATGCGGCCGTCCTTGATGCAACTGTAGGCGTAAGTGTGATAATCCGGGTCGCTGATCGCGGCCTCATCACCTGGCTTGCCGTCCGCCTGCGACTGCATTACGATGTAGCCGCCCCACTTGCTCTTCTGGCGGTTGAAGATGGCGAGGTTGGCCCCGTCGCGCGACCAGGTCGGGTTGAAATCGGTGTGCGTGCCGTCGGACAATTTGTGGAAGCCCGTGCCGTCGACATTGATCACGCAGATCGCCGTCTTCCAGTCGGGTATCCTTTTCGCGAACTTCGTGACGCGGAAGAAGACGAGCATGCCGCCCGTTTTTGACCAGGAGGGTTTCATGTCCTGGTGGCCGCTGGTAAGCGGCTCCCCCTCGGGGGCGCCGAAAGTGTTGACGTGCAGTTCGCCGTTCTTGGCATAGGCGCCGCGCTGAGTCGTGGCGTGGTCAGCCGCCAGAATCCCGCCAGCCGCGCACACCAGGACGACGAGCGTGAAGGTAATTGATGAGATGATTCTCTTCATGCTTGCAAGAATACAATGAACAGACTGAGGAACAGGTACCTCTTCATAGCGACAATTTCTTTTCAGGGACGGGCTTGTATGTACCCGCTAGCCCCGGGTGGAGTATTATACTATAATAGCCGTCAAACATGGTTATCCCTCCGGCTCTAAAGCTTATGGCGATACTAACTGCAATCCTGGTCCTCTCACAACCGATGATGGCGCAATCCCTGCCCGAAGGCGACAGCGGCATCGCCGCGCACTACTCGAATGACTTGAATATCAAGGGCGACGCCGCGGTGCTCCTGCACGAGGATTTCGAGAGTGTTGACGCCACCTCGCTAAGCGATTACAACTCCGTCTTTGACGCCGTCTATGGTGACAACAAGATAACGGGGGAGAGGCGGAACGTGCACGGTGGCAGCAAAGCCGTGGAAAGGACGCATACCACCCCCACCAGCTTCGGCGCCGTCAAGCACCTCGGGGTGGGATACGAGAAGCTCCACCTGCGCTACTACATGAAATACCATGCGAAGTTCCCCGGCTGTCATCACACGGGGGGCGGCATCTACGCGACGGCGGGAGAAGGCTACAAGCAGATCGGCAGCATCACGGGCGTCAAGCCTGACGGCACCAACCACTGCCAGGCCTGGCTGGACGAGATGACGCCCTATTTCGACTGGAATCCCAAGGGCAACGACACTCCCCCCGGCTGGCTGAATATCTACTGCTACAACCCCGACCAGGGGCACGAATACGGCGACATCCTCTTCCCGGATGGGCTGATATTGCCGGGTTATTCAAAGTTGAAACTAAGCGACGAATTCGAAGCGCGCCCAAACTACAACCCCGAGCGGGGCGCCTGGCACTGCTT
Source organism: uncultured bacterium (assembly GCA_965372475.1). GTDB lineage: Bacteria > Oederibacteriota > JAUXIB01 > JAUXIB01 > JAUXIB01 > CBDVCL01. Next base: position 2,865 of record CBDVCL010000087.1, read on the forward strand.
CGAGATAATGATGCGGCTCAACACGCCCGGGAAGAAAGACGGGCGTGTCGCTTTCTGGGTGGACGGCAAGCTGGTGGGCGACTTCCCCGGCCTGCGGCTGAGGGAAACGGAAGAATTGAAACTCAACCACGTCGCCATCTCCACCTACTCCAGCCAACTGCACGACAATAAGACCATCTGGTACGACGACGTGGTCGCCGCCACCTCCTATATCGGGCCGATGGTCAGCGCCGCCAAGAGCGGCGCAGAGGATTCGAAAGTCGAAACTCGAGATTAGACACGGAAAACAAGAGGAGAGGACAATGGCTATTACCACGAAGAGTTCCGAGGTGAAGCGCGTACTGATGGTGCGCATGAGTAACGGCGACGATCTGTTGAAGTCGCTCCAGCAGGCGGTCAAGGAGAACGGCATCAAGAACGGAGCGATCCTTTCCGGCCTCGGCTCGGCTACCGCTTACCACGTGCACGTGGTCGAGACCACCAAGCTGCCCCCCGGCGACGTGTTCTTCAAAGAGGACGGACCTTACGACATCATCTCCATCACCGGGCTGGTTATCGACGGTCGCGTGCACGCCCATATCACGCTTTCCAACACGGAGAAGGCGCTGGGCGGGCACCTGGAAGAAGGGACCAAGGTGTTGACCTTCTGCGTCGTGACCATCGCCGAGACCCCGGACGCGGAGTACACGGATTGGGATAGCTTCTAGAGAGCAAGGGGTATGATATCAACGTAAAGTAGGGGCGGACCCGTGTGTCCGCCCTGTGAGTAAGGGGACACGATGATTGGAGGATTACATCTCGCGTTTCATCGTGTCCCCTCTCCCTAGCGCGGCACCTCGTTCGCGTTCAGCCAATCGACCAGCCCCTTGTTCGAGACCACGCGCACCTCGGGTAGGGAAGTGGCATAGTCGAGGAACGCGGCGTAGAACTCGCGCCTGTCCTTCGCGCTGGTATTGCACTTCATCTCCGCGTCAGCGGCGTCAACCATGATGTGAGTGTGGCCGACGAATACGAAGGGCACCCGCTCACCTTTGAGGCGCAGGTCTATATTGCGCTTGAGAGTGGCGATAGCGTGTTCCTTCGTCATGTTGCCCTGCGACGCGTCGAAGATGCTCATATCCACGCCCAGCGCGAACTGCTTGAAGCCCAGCAAAACGGCCGCTTTCCGGGCGAGGTTAAGCGCCTCCGGCACGGGCTCGAGGTAACTGATGGGGAGCTCCCACATCTCCGTCCCCGCTAGTTTCTCCGGCCATGCCCCTTGCGCCGACCAGGCCCCCGCCACGGACGAGTCGTAGGCATAGCCCATCTCGTTGATGATCTTCAGCGCCACCTCACTCGTCTCGCCGCGGGGCGCGCGGAAGCCCGAGACTTTCTTTATGCCGAGGCCGCCTTTGGCGACAGGAGCGGTGAGGATGTCATCGCATTGCTTGATCGTCTTCCGCCACTGCGCCTCGCTCATCTTCGTGGCGTCAACGCCCATATTGTGGTCGTGGGTGTGGTTGCCCAGCTCGTGCCCGCCTGCCAGCGCCTTGAGCCACGAATCGCGGGGGTGCCAATTCGGGTCGGCGAGCGGCGCGGTATTGACCATGAAGCTGGCGTGAACGGGGCTGCCGTCGGCGTTCTTTCGCCCCGCCAGTAACTTCACCGCCCACTCCATCCCCCCGGGGTGGTAGTTATCGTCAAAACTAAGGCAGATAAGCAGTGGTTGCGCAGGCTGTCCTGAATTTGCTGTAATCATGATCGTTAAGAGAGTAGTTAGAAGGATCAGCTTCTTCATTACTTTCTCCTGTCAGTCCCTTGGTATGAGTGCGTTGCGTATCGGCTCTACCGCGTGCAGTGACGCTATGATCATCCCTAACGCCAGCCCTGCGAGTAGGTCTTTCTCCATTGTGTTTGCCTCACTTCAGTTCTATCTGCTCTACCTGCCACGTATACGCTTGATGTCGCTGAAGATGTCTCCGGTGTCCTGTGCGGAGCGGGGAAGTTCACACATCGCTCCCACTATGGCGGCATCAGGATTGGTAATGATATGTACCGGTACGCGGGGCATCATCTCCGTCATTATCCCCTTGTCCCCGAAGGCGCCGAGGAAAGTCTTCGAATCGAGATAGGGGACTATCCGCGGCGATATCCCCCCGGCGAGATAGATTCCGCCCGTGGCCATGGTCTTGAGCACGAGGTTCCCCGCCTCGGCGCCGAGTATGGCGACGAAACGCTTGATCGTCTCTTGCGCGATGCTGCATTTACGTTCCTTGTCCATCGCCGCGTCGATTATCGGCGGCGTCCTGTCCACGGCTCCCTTCAGCGATGCCGAGAGCCAGGTGGGTTCCTTCAAGCCGGGCTTTCCCTTGAGGCAGTCATATATCAACGGTATGCCGAGGCCCGAGCAGATCAGTTCGTAACTCACATGGCCCTGCTTCTTCCTCACGCGCTTGAGGAGCTCTATCTCGAAGTCGGTTCTCGGTGCGAAGTCGACCTGCGAACCTTCCGAGCGGCAGGGGATGTATTGCCCGCCGTCCCATACGAGGAAGGCTTCACCCAGGCCCGTTCCCGGGGCTATCACGGCGAGCGTGCCCTTGCGGGACTTCTTTCCCCTGTTTATCGTGTGCAGGTCGGCGTGCTTGAGGAGGGGCACCGCCCTGGCGACGGCCTCCAGGTCGTTGATGAGCACGATGCTGGGAATGCCCAGCTTCTTCACCAGGTCGGCCCTGCTGACCCCCCAGGGAAGGATGGTGCTGGCGGGGGTGACCCTGTCATCAAGCACGGGGCCGGCGACGGCGAATACCGCCTTCTCTATCTTCAGGCGGTGCTTCTTGAGAAAGGAGGCGACGAGCTTTTCGAGGCTTCCGTATTCACCTGTCCCCAGCCTTTCCTTTATCGCGTATTCCCGCGTCCCCTTCGCGGCGGGAAACAAGGCCAGGTCTGTCTTTGTGGCGCCGACGTCGCCGACGAGGTAGTGTTTGGCCATATGCTCCTGGTGAAGTAGTTACGCCCTCTCTTTGTATGAGCGGGGTTCTAGCACGAATCACACGGGCGGCCGCAGTGGGCCGCCCCTACGATATGACCGGAACCATCATCGTAGGGGAGCCCTACTACGGGCTGCCAATTATACAGGGTTCAACTAGCCCAGCCCCTTCGCATAGAACCTTCTTACGCCGACAGGCAAGGGGGAGGAGGTATTGCTCTCAATACGAAAGCTCCGCGATCACGTCCGTTTCATGCTGGACCACCCCGCCGACCATGGTCATGAAGAGGTTGACGTCCTCGTCGATGACTACCAGGTCGGCCCGCTTGCCCGCTTCGAGGCTCCCCAGCTCACCCTCGAGCCCCGCCGCCCTGGCGGGGTTGAGCGCGCCGAGCCTGAAGGCGTCCTTGAGGGAAAGCCCCACCTTGCTGACCATGTTCTGGATGCCCTTCTTGATGGGGTAGACGGCGCTGGAGATGGTGCCTTCCTGTTCCTTCAGGTCAGCGCGCCTTACGATGCCGTCTTTCTTCACCAGCTTTATGCCCACCCATTTGTATTCGCCGTCGATTATCCTCTCGGACCAGTCGTATTCGCCGTCAGGCAGTCCCGCCACCGCCTGCATGTCGGAGACGAGACAGACCTTGTCCAGGCCCTTGCAGCGCACCAGCACGTCCATCGCCGCGGGGTGGACGTGCGCGCCGTCCGCGGTAAGCTCGCACATCACCTCGTCACAGGTGAGCGCGCCGCCCACGGCACCCGGCTTCCTGTGGTGCATGCCGGTCATCACGTTGTAGGTATGCGTGACAAGCGAGGCCCCCGCCTTCACCGCCTGGAGGAAGAGATCGTAGTCCGCCTCGCCGTGGGCGAAGGAGGCGCGGATGCCGTGCTTGGTTATCGTCTTGAACATCTCCAAGCCGCCGGGCAGGTCGGGAGAGCAGTCCATTATCCGTATCAGTCCCTGGCCCGCCTCGTGCATCTCGAGGAAGGTCTTCTCGTCCGCGGGGGGCGGCGGCTTGGATGACTCACCGGGGAGGTACTTGGGATAGAGGAAGGGGCCCTCGCATCTTATGGCGGGGACATAGCAGCCCTTGATGCCCTTCTTTATCGCCGCGGCGCCGGACCTGACCCCCGCGGCGTCGCCGATGGTCGCGAGGAGGCAGGTGGTGCCCGTTTGCACCAGCCACTTCGAGATCTCCTGCAGGGCTTCCTCTCCTTCCCTACAGAAGTGCCCCATGGCGCCGTGGTTGTGGATATCGACGAGGCCGGGGGCTACGATGCGCTCGCCCACGTCTCTGACCTCGCAATCCTTGGGGACATTGACGTCTTTCTCCCTGCCCACTGCCTCTATCTTTTCCCCCTTGATAAGGACCACGGCGTCCTCTATTTCCTCCAGGGGAGTGAGCAGTCTCTTCGTCTTTATGGCAAGGCTCATCAGGCTAACTCTTGAAGAACTTACGCGCTATATATATGAATGCAACACCAGCCACGCAACCACGAAGACCGATACGTATTGCTTGACGAAACCAGCGAAGTAGGCGCCCAGTATCATGCCGAAGATCACGCGGCCAAGTTTGCAGTATGACGGAATAGCAGGTGAAGGTCAAGGGGGTGTGAGGGGACGGGGAGCCGCCTTGGGAATCCTCTGATACTGCGCTTCGATTTCCGGATACAAGAGGGAATGCTCCAATCCCGGATGACGCTTCTCATAGCGCGCGGGGACGTCCTGCGTCCAGTCGCTGGGCATGGTGAGCGAGAAAAGCAAAAGCAAGACGAAGAGCGCCCGCTTGGCCCAGAGGGGAAGGACGGGCCGCTCGGCGGCAAGCCGCTTCTTCTTTTTCTCCTTGCCGCTCTTCTTGATGAAGGTGTAGTAGACGAAGATGCCCAGCCCGAGCAGG
>CBDVCL010000088.1:0-7678 GCA_965372475.1 uncultured bacterium
CATCTTGTTACAGATGGTGGCCTTTTTTGGTTGCGGGGGGGTGGATCAGCTCCCTAAAGGCGGGGTCATCTCGCAGTGCTTCGAGACAGGGGTCCTTGCCGGCGCTATTGCGCAGTTCGTTGTCGCCCAGCGCCAGGGCTTCCTTCAGCTTGGCCAGCGATTCTTCCTTCTTCCCATCCATGGCATAGAGACAGGCGATGTTATACTTGGTCGCGGGCTCGCGCGGCTCTGATTCCTCGGCCTTTTTCAATAGGGATAAGGCGGCGGGATAATCGTTATATTTCTCGCGCAGGAGCACGGCCAGCTTGTTGAAGGACTCGATCGAACTCGCGGACTTGATGATATTGCTTTCGCAATAAGGGCAGTAGTTGATCTCCACGCCCTTGTAGTCGATTGACTGAAGGGGGGTCTGGCACTCCGGACAGTCCATTTGATATCTTCCGTATTAAGTGGGTCGCGGATGAAGCATCGGTGTAACCGGCGAACTAACTTGGCTGGAACCGCACTACACGATCTCCTTCAGCAGCGCGCGGATGCCTTTGAGGCTGCTGCCTTTCTTGGCGAACTTCTTGATCAGCAGGGCCCTTTCCAGGTCGCTCTTGTTGTAGACCCTTTCCCGGCCTATACGGCTGGGCGATATCAGGCCGGCCTTTTCCCAGTTACGCAGTGTCTGGGGGTGCAAGCGCAGCCTCTTGGCAAAAGAGGATATGGTGATAAGCTCATCCTCCTTCGTCAGCTTCGGCTCGACGTACTTCCGAACCTGCCACTTATTTTTTCCTGATTTGCGCTTCGCGATCATTGCAGAGACATCCCTTTTATCTAAAACATTATATCAGAAAGACGCTCCCCTGTCAAGCGCTATCGCCTGACGTCATTCAGCCTTCAGCCTCTTCTTCCAGTAGCTGTCGCCTTCCTGCCGCAAGATCCCGTCCAGGAGCTTGTCCGCCTCCTTCGTGCGCCCCATCTGCCGATAAACTGACGCCAGGCCGATGGTGCATTCTGCCTCGCTTACCCCCCATTGTTTTTCTTCGAGCAGGCCCTTGAAACCTTCCGCCGCCTCGCGCAATTGCCCGTTGGCCTTATAGCAATAGGCCATATTTTTGCGCGCCAGGCCGCCGTAGATGCCGGTGGGGAATTCCCGCAAGTAGGTGCCATACTCCTTGATGGCCTTGACGTGCTCTGCCGCGTAGAAATGGCAATTGCCCAGGTACAGCCGGGCGTATCCGGACAGCTCTTCCCCGCTGTAGCCAGAGCAAAGCTTGGTGAAATTATCCACGGCGCTGTTATAGAAGAAGAGTTGCCGCTCATCGCCGTCCGCATCCCCTGCCGCCGAGAGCATCGCTTGAAACGCCCGCGTTCCATCGCGCAAGATCCCTGCCGCTTCTTCCTTTACGGACCGTTGGTAACCTGTGTAGATATATATACCGCCGATGGCTACTACGGCCACTATCACCGTCAGTACCGCGTTCTCGCGGCGTTCACTCAGGAACCCCTTGAGGTACGCCAACGCTTCGCGCATCTCGTTGCGCCGCAGTTCCTTCCTTATGTCGCGTCTGCTAAGCTTCTTCATTAGTCGTTGCCTCAGTGCCCCGATTACGCCTCCCGCGTCTCCTGCGCTTCAAAAGAACATCAACACCGAAACAGACAAGGCAAGAAATGACGGACTAACGGCCTTCTCCGTGCTCTCTTCTGACTGGACCGTGATGTACTTGAGTTCCAGTTCTCCCTCGAACCTTTTCTGGAAACTTACAGAGGCGCCGACGGCGGCATTCAGCCCCAGCGCGCTCGTCTTCGGCTCGCTCGGCTGCAGCGGCGATTCCAGGACATCCACCGTGCCCTGGTACTTCATGTTCTTGTAGCGTAGACGGTATAACCCCATACCCAGGCTTGCCGTCGGCGATAAACTATGCGACGGCAACACCCGGCAGCAGAAGGACAGTCCCAGGCAATCGTACTTCATCTCGGAGTATTCCTGCCGATAAGTCCCCGGCTTGCTGGAAAAGCCGGCATACTCATAGCAGGCGTCCACGGACCATCGCTCATCGTAGACCAGTTTCAACCCCAGGGAGGGCAAGGCTTCGGCCGAATACTCGAAATATACGGCGTGATACAAGGGGAATATTATACCGATGCGCGGGCGTATACCTATCCTTTTCCCCTTTATCTGGAAAAACCCTACTGGCGCTCTCTTCGTCTCTCGCGGCACGCTTATCTCCATGCTCGAGATCTCGCCCGGCGGGCGGATGTCAGCATCAAGCTTCAGCTTCCACACCATCACGTTCTCTTTCTTAAGAAAAGGCTGGTAGGTGGCTTTGCCCAGGCTGGGGCGGTCGAAGCTATCGAAGACCTTCTTGCTGATCTCGGAACTATCAAGCGACCCCCAGTAGTTACCGGTGACGTCGATGTCGGCCGCCGTTTCCAGCACCACATCGTAATCAAGATTGCCGTAGATGTTATTATTGGTCAGCTTGGTCTTCTCCGCATCGAAACCACTGATCAGCACACCGTATCGGTTATAGACGATGTAGTTATTGACTAGGATCACGGCAGAACTATCCACCCAGAGATGGACGCCGACGCTGTTGTAGTAAATATTATTGTTCTTTATCTCGGCACAGGACTTATGACCGATCTCGATGCCGCCGCCGCCGCGAATATTGCAGTAGCGCACCAGCGGCGAGGAACCATTGATGATTATGCGGCCCTTCAGTATGTTGCAGTTCTTCAAGCGGCTGTCCGACTCGCAATCGCTGGTGAAGTAGATGGCGCCCCAGTTATTCTTGTCGCTGGAGCCGATGCTGATCGGGGAATCGAAGGTCCCCTCAGCCTTCAGGCGGCCAAAGACGATCAGGTCGGTGTTATCCGTGGAATAGGGGGTCTTCTTTCCGCCACTGGAGGGCACGAAGAGCAGGGTCGTCCCCGGCTCGATGGTCAAGGTAACGTTCTTGGCTATCGTCACGTCATTGCGCAGCACGTAAGGGCCGCTTCGTTTCTTCAGCGTCGTATCACGGCTTATGCTGCCCGAGAGGTACTGCACGGCGGAGAGCTCCGAAGCGAAGCAGCACAAGACTAGAAACGCCAGGATGATATGATAGCATCTCGTGGTCTTCATGTTATTCCCCCGTTTCAATCAAGAGTGTTCCGAATCATCCAGGCCGCAGCTTCGACCTATATTCTTATTCCATTCGCCTGCTGCCTTATGTCCCGGGCAGCCCTGAGTCTCATCTCGCCAACGAAGGGCTGCCCATGAGCGAGCGGCAGCGAGGAGAGTAGCTGCCTCTAGCCCTTCGATTCGCTTCGCTCCCTCAGGGCATTCGACTCGCCTTCACTTTTATCTGGGCAGCCCTGAGCCAGTCGACCTTGGAACAGTAGATCAGTAGAACAGTAGACCGCAGTAGCCAGGAGACAAAAGCCGTAATCTCCTATCTACTGTCTCCTGTCTACTGCTCTGCCCCTGCGCCTGTCTGCCGACAGGCAAACGCAGGGGCTGGTACCCCGAGCAGGATTCGAACCTGCGGCCTACGGTTTAGGAAACCGTCGCTCTATCCTACTGAGCTATCGGGGCGCGATTTTGCCCCGCAAAATCGCAGAGCGAAGGAGCAACACAACAATAGAACAATTACTGTTTGCTCCTGAGCGGTCTACTGTTCTACTGCTCTACTGTTCAAGTCAGCCATGCTCTGCTGCGGTCTAGCTGAGGCCCTTGCTTCATTTGACATGATACATGTGCAAGGGTCATCCCGTCTCCATCAAGGAATATATGGAGACGGGGCTCTATTGTTCCATTGCTCCCCGGGCCCCTCACTCCCCCTCATACTAGAAGGGAAAGCAAGAGCTCTGGCCCGTGCTAAGGCGAGGGCGGCGCGATAAGCTCTCCCGCTCGCCTTAGTACACTATCACGCTCTTAACATCGCAACCGGGGAGCAGCTCTCGCCCCTTGAGGAAACCCAGCTCGATGAGAAAATGGGCCCCCAGCACCTCCCCACCCATCTTCTCCACCAGGTTAACAAGGGCGCGCACCGTGCCGCCCGTAGCCAATAGATCGTCGATGATAAGCACCTTTTCGCCCTTCTCTATGGCGTCCTTGTGGACACAGAGCTTGTCCGTTCCGTATTCGAGCTGATACTCTTCTTCCACCACCTCCGCGGGTAACTTGCCCGGCTTGCGTGCGGGGACAAAGCCACAGGCGATCCTCTCGGCGAGCGGCGCACCAAGGATAAAGCCACGCGCCTCAGCCGCGACTATCTTGTCGGGCTTCAACCCCTGCGCCAGGGCCATCATTTCATCCAGCGCCGCCCTAAAATGGGCGGGGTCTTTAAGCACGGTCGTGATATCCTTGAAGACAATCCCCTTCTTGGGGAAGTCAGGCACGTCCCGTATCGCTTTCTTTAACGATTCAACGGACATGGCATCTTCCTTTGCTCATACCCCGCCTTGCGGCGGGTGGCGGCCGCCCGCCGCCGTCAGTGCTCCGTTAGTATTACTTCGACGGCTCGGAGCACAGACTATGGCGGGTGAACTCCAGGCCGCCACTACTGCACGGTGGATCAAACTCCTTTTTCCCGCAAGAAGTCGAGATAATCCTTGTCTTTTCCCTCGAGCAACTTCTTCAACTTCTGCAGGGCGCGGCTCTCGATCTGACGCGCGCGCTCCCTGGTCACCCCCAAGTGCTGGCCTGTTTCCTCGAGCGTATGGAACACGCTTTCGCTTAGACCGAAACGCATTTTCAAAACAAGGCGTTCGCGCGGGCTGAGTTGTCGCAGCATCTTCTCCAGGCGACTATAACGCAAGTCGCGGAACGCCTCTTCCTCGGGATTCTCCGCTTTTATGTCGACGATATAGTCGACAATGCTCTTGCCATCCTCCCTGTCGCCAAAAAGCGTCGTGTCCATGGAGATGGTTCGCTGTGTAAGGCGAAGCATTTCCCGGACCTTCCTGGGCGGCAGGTCGAGTGCAGCCGCCAACTCGTCCACCGTCGGCTCGCGGTTCAGAGATTGGTACAGCCGGCGTTGCTTCTCCAACAAACGGCTGACGTTCTCGAACATGTGCACGGGCAAACGTATTGTGCGCGCCGTATTGGCGATAGCCCTGCTGATGCCCTGGCGTATCCACCAGATCGCGTAGGTGGAGAAGCGGAATCCCCTCTCGGGGTCATACTTTACCACCGCGCGCATCAGGCCGATGTTACCTTCCTCGATCAAGTCCAGCAGCGCCAGGCCGCGGTTGACGTACCTCTTTGCTACGTTCACAACCAGGCGCAGGTTGGACCGCACCAGTCTCTTTTTCGCCGCCTTGGAACCCGCCCTGAGGCGGCGCGCCAGGCTAACCTCCTCCTCCATGGTCAAGAGCGAAGCTCTGCTTATCTCTCGCAAGTAGATGTGAAGCAGGTTTGTTGTGACGGGTTCTTTGTCCTTGCCCGCAGAGGCGGCCCGTCGCCACATCTTCTTCAGCGAGCGGAGCTTCTTCCTCTCTTCGGCATTCTTGGCCGATAGCTCAGCCTTCTTCGCTTTCGTTTTGTCCTTACCTGCCCTTGGTTTGGCGGGCCTGGCGCGCGTTCTTGTCGCCTTGGCTGCCCGGGCCTTACGCGCTTTAGGGACGGCAGACGGCGCCCTCTTTTTGCTCGCCTTCTTGCGCGGACTTTGCGCGGAGCTCCGCTTCTTGCGGCGGACGGTCTTCACCTTTTTTCCTCGTTTCTTCGCCATTCAAAACCTCACATCAAAACCATCATATCTCTCATCAGGTTGCGACCACTCGCAACTGACCTCATCCACCCTGCCGCCGAAAGGCCCTTGCCGCAAGCGGTCAAGGAAAAGCTGGAGCGTCCGGCGCGGTCCCAGGCCCACCACCTCGACACTGCCGTCGTTGATGTTCCGCACGAACCCGCAAAGGCCGTGTGCCCTCGCCATGCGGCAGGCGTAGATGCGATAACCTACTCCCTGCACCACGCCGCTGACCCGAGCTGTCAGTTTGACCTTTTCGCCTTCTTCCACGGGCGCCTCATCGCCATGTCGATAGAAAAGCCGAAGTTGACGTTGTTATCAAATATGCTGCGCACGTTCGCCTGCTCTTTCAGCCGGCCCAATCCCAGACAGAGGGCGTCGATCTTTATTCGCGGCGAGAGCATCAACCGCAGCCCTACGTTGACATCGTCCCCGTCGTATTCGCCTAACATCTGCAGTCCGCGATACACTGTCACCCCCATCCCGTAAAACACCCCATGCAGGCGGCCCCTATTTTCCCGCCGGCCGTAGCCCGCTACCAGCCGGCCGAATAGATAGGGCAATCCCCGGTCGACGACCAGGTAGCACCTGGGTTTCTCCGTTTCCGAACACTCCAACCCCACTGCCAGGTTGAAGTAACACAAGCTCTCGTTGAGGGCCTTGAGCTTGAGACTTACGGACATCTCCTTCAAAACGCGCTCCAATTCGCTCTTCTCACGCACCATCGTCATCGCGCCCAGCTCCGCCGGGATCAGGGGCAAAGCGACAACTGCCTCGGGGGAGAAATTATGGATACCCAGCGCCCATCGCTTGTGAGGTAGAACGTCCGCGTGGGGAACAGCGGCAAAGCCGGTCGCGCCATAGACGTTGAGCGCCCGAGAAAATGGATCCTCCAGTGCCGCCGCCGACCCCGCAAAAGAGACCACCACGGCCAATTCAAAAACTGTTCTCCAGCCTGATTTCAAGGCTAGCTCCGTTTCCATGCAAGACGAAGGACTAGATTAAAGGCAGGATATTCTAACAACACCCCCTTCCGGTGTCAAGGTATTTGAATTTGCGGCTTGAAATCACGCCTTTCCCTTGATATCATGGTGCTCTGGCCCTGCGGGCTGTAGCGCAGTTTGGTTAGCGCGCTTGCTTCGGGAGCAAGAGGTCGTCGGTTCAACTCCGACCAGCCCGACCAGCCCCGCCTCCATATGCAGTATATTGAAGCGGCGCGGTCTACTGCTCTACTGTTCCCTTTCCGGGCGGACACGCAGGTCCGCCCCTAACAAGGCCGACGCGGAGGTCGGCCACTACGCTGATATTTATATATTATTGTTCCTTAAACCCATACTCCCCTATCAAAAGCACAAACGAGCACCCGCACACTCCCTCTTCTTTCAGGGCTTTCCCCTCTTTTCTCCCCACTACCAGGCGCTGGGCAAGCCTGGGCCCTTGCGGCAGGACGATAATGCCCTCAGGGCCAAGCTGCGCCAGCAGGGGCGAAGGTATCTCGGGGCACGCGGCACTGACGATAATTCTGTCATAAGGGCCCTGCTCCGGCCATCCAAGTGTCCCGTCGCCTTGCAAAAAGGAGATATTCTTCAAACCATCGGCGGCCAGCCTCTTCTCTGCTTGGGACGCCAGCCCGATCTGCCGCTCGATCGTGTATACGTGCATTGCCAGTCTTGCTAAGACGGCTGTCTGGTAGCCGGACCCCGTTCCGATCTCCAGCACGCGCTCCGCGCCGCTCAGTTCCAGCTTCTCCACCATAAGCGCCACTATGTATGGCTGGGATATCGTCTGGCCAACTCCTATAGGCAGAGGATAATCACCATACGCCTCACGAAGGTACTTAGCGGCCACGAAATCCTCGCGCCGTACCTCGTTGAAAGCGGCCAGGACATTCTTAGCCAGGATGCCACGTCCCCGCAACTGCACCTCTACCATCTTCTTGCGCTGTTTCTCAAAATCCA
>CBDVCL010000089.1:0-7636 GCA_965372475.1 uncultured bacterium
GGAGATGGCCGAGCGCCTGACCGGAGTCGTCTTTCCCCAGCTCCAGGCCTCGCTGACTGTCACTGATGCTAACGAAGTCAAGCTCATCGATTTCAGCCTCAGCAAGGACAAGATCCTCTGCCTGGCCAGCGTGAAGAAAAAGGTGAGCTCACGGCCGAGGCCCGAGGACATCCACCCTATCGCCTGCGTCTGCTACGTACTCAAGCTCCTCCGCATGCCGGACAACTCCCTGAAGATCCTCGTCCAGGGCCTGCGCCGCGTGCGCCTCAAGGGTTTTCCCCGCCGCGAGACATTCCTTCTCGGCCGGGTGGAGGTGCTTCAGGAGGAAACGGAGAAAAGCGACCGTATCAAGGCCCTGGCCCACGCTGTCTCGGAGAGTTTCCAGAAGCTGATTTCCATGATCCAGCAGCTTCCCGAGGAGCTAAAAACCTACGTGGTGAACCTGAAGGACCCTTCTGCCCTCGCCGACCTGGTTGCCTCCAACCTGGATATCACCTTCGAGGAGAAGATAGAACTCCTGGAAACGCTCAACGTTCGCGCTCGCCTGGAGAAGGTCCTCTCGCTGCTGCAGAAAAAGCTCCAGATCGTAGAACTTGGCTCCAAAGTACAAAACGAGGTGAGCAACAAGCTGAACAAGCACCAGCACGATTTCATCCTGCGCGAACAGCTCAAGGCCATCCAGAGGGAGCTGGGCGAGGGTGACGACAAGGAAGTAGAGCACAAGGAACTGCTGAAAAATATAGAATCCGCGAATATGCCCAAGCAGGCGAAGGAAACTGCCCTTAAGGAAGCCGCGCGATTGAAGCGGATGCCTCCCGGCTCGGCCGAGGAGACTGTCTCCCGCACCTACCTTGACTGGCTGGTAACTATCCCCTGGTCGAAGACCAGCAAGGACAAGCTTGAGATCAGGGCGGCGCGGGTGATCCTCGAGCGTGACCATTACGACCTGGAAAAGGTAAAGAAGCGCATCCTTGAGTATCTCGCCGTGCGCCACCTTGCCCCCGGCAAGAAGGGGCCCATCCTCTGCTTTGTCGGTCCCCCGGGAGTAGGCAAGACCTCGCTCGGCCAGTCCATCGCCTCCTCAATCGGACGCAAGTTCATCCGTATCTCCCTCGGCGGCATACGCGACGAAGCGGAGATACGCGGCCATCGCCGCACCTATATCGGCGCCCTTCCCGGCCAGATCATCCAGGGCCTGCGCCGCGCCGGCACAAGGAACCCCGTCTTCATGCTCGACGAAGTGGACAAGCTGGGCCAGGACTTCCACGGCGACCCCGCCGCGGCCCTGCTCGAGGTCCTGGATCCCGAGCAGAACCACGCTTTCCAGGACCACTATCTCGACCTTTCCTTCGACCTAAGCCAGGTGATGTTTATCACCACGGCCAACCAGATGGAGCCCGTACCTCCCGCCCTGCGCGACCGCATGGAGGTGCTGGAGTTATCCGGCTACACCCTTGAGGAGAAGATCGAGATCGCTCGCCGTTACCTCCTGCCCAAGCTGAGCGGCGAGCACGGCCTTACCAAGAAGAAACCATCCTTCGACCGCAAGGCCCTGGCCAGGATCATTAACGGCCACACCCGCGAGTCCGGGGTACGTCAACTGGAACGAAGACTGGCCGCTTTCTACCGCCAGATAGCCCAGAAGATCGTGGAAAAAAAGAAGTTCTCACTTAAGATCAAGGAAAAGGACGTGCCCGACTACCTGGGAGCGGATACATTCTTCTCCGAGACAAAGGAACGCCTGGCGACCCCCGGGGTGGCCACCGGCCTGGCTTGGACACCCAGTGGAGGCGAGGTGCTCTTCGTCGAAGCAACGATGATGCCCGGTGGCAAGAACCTGACCCTGACGGGGCAGCTAGGCAGCGTGATGAAGGAATCGGCCAGCGCCGCGCTCTCCTATGTGCGGGCGAACGCCAGGAAGCTCAATATCAAGGAGGGCTTTTTCAAAGACACCGACCTCCACATCCATGTCCCTGCGGGAGCCATCCCCAAGGACGGACCCTCCGCGGGCATCACCATGGCCGCGGCCATCATCTCGCTTCTCACGAACAGGAAAGTGCATGCCGACGTGGCCATGACCGGGGAGATCACCCTGCGCGGCAAAGTGCTGGCTGTGGGCGGCATCAAGGACAAGGTGCTCGCGGCCAAGCGGGCGGGCATCAAGAAAGTCATCCTGCCGGGGAGGAACAAGAAGGACCTGGCGGAGATCCCGCCCGCCGTCAAGAAAGAGCTCAAGTTCGTTTTCGTGGACGAGATCAAGGACGTATTACGCCACGCTTTCGTAAAGTGAAGAGGGCCACTAAGAACACTAAGCCCCACGAAGGTATACCGATCGCCTCAGAGGATCCGGCTTTGCGAACGGCCTTTGAATAGCCCTGTATAATGCATCGCGCCGTTCGCCGGGCAGCGAGAGGCCCCTTGGTGCTGCTTAGTGTCCTTCGTGGCTACCTGCGATCCGCTTACTTTCTACTTGCAATAGGCGGCATTCTTGCTATACTTCACGGGATTCAACGAGGAAAGGTTAGCTTGGGAAGCAATCATCTGAAAACCGCCGGCATGGTCGCGATAGTGCTGTTCATCGTGCTCTACGGCCCGCTCTGGCTCGTCTATTCAAACCCGGAACGGACGCTGCCGCCGGGCGCGGTGGAAGTGACCATCTGCACCTGGGCCGGGTCTTCCGCTGAGGGCGCTAACGTCGAAGAAGAGATCTTCAAGGCCTTCATGGCGGAGAACCCCGACATCATTGTGCGGAATATCTACACCCCCTGGATTGCCTACAAGCACAAGCTCCTCACGATGTTCGTGGGCGACAATCCTCCCGACCTCTGCTGGGTACAGATGGAGAACCTGCCCTTCCTGGCCAGCCGCGGCATCTTCCACGACCTCACCGAAAAGACCAAGGCCGATCCGGACATCGATCTCAAGAACTACAGCGATGTCGCCATGGACTTCTGTTCCTGGCAGGGGCGGTTATACAGCCTGCCGCGCGACGTCGCCGGCTGGTTCATCGCTTACAACAAGGACCTCTTCGACAAGGCCAAGGTCCCATATCCTAAACCGGACTGGACCTGGGATGACTTCACTAAGACCGCCAAGAAGTTGACCTTCGACCATGATAATGACGGCCATACCGACCAGTTCGGCTGCTGGTGGATCATCCGTGAGGACGTGATGCTGTCCAATGGGGCCTGGTTCCTGAACGAGGACGCCAGCAAGGCCACCTGTGACACACCTGCATTCATCGAATCTGTACAGTTGGTGCGTGACCTCACCTGGAAACACCACGCCGCCCCCCAGCCGCACGAGATGCACAGCATCGGTAACCTGTTCATGAACCAGAAGGCGGCCATGCACTACGGCGGCCCCTGGAACATAGCCAGCTGGACCAAGGACCTGAATTTCCGCTGGGATATCGTCAACACGCCACGCGGCAGTAAGGGAAACTATAAGATCACCGGCGGACTGCCCATAGCCATCTGCAAGGGCACCAAGCACTTTGAGGCTGCCTATCGCCTCTTGAAGTTCCTCTGCTATAGTGAAACGGCCCAGCGGCTGCAGGCCGAGTTGGGTATCGGCGTGCCATCCCGGCGCGACCTCGCCAGGAAGATCTACGCCCCCCTGCCCATCAACCCGCCCAGTATCAACCTCTATCTTGACTCCATGGACAAATGGGCAATGTTCCCCGCGCGCGGCCTTTTCTGGAAAGAAATAGACGCGGAGTTCCGCGTCAGCTGGGATCTGATCATGCTCGACAAGGTGGACACGGTCGAGGAGTTGCGCCAGTGCACGAAGAACGTAAACAAGATACTAGAGAAGAAGGCCGCGCTGGAAAGGGCCCGCAGTGGATCGTAATAGGAAACTGATGTTCCAGTTCTATATCCTCTCCGCACCCGCCCTGCTGGGCCTGGTACTGTTCGCGCTGGGACCGGTGATAGCCTCTCTCGCCATCAGTTTCACCGACTGGGATATCCTCAGCAAGGCGACCTTTACCGGCCTTGACAACTACAAGGAGCTCTTTTTTCACGACTCGCTCTTCCGCAAGAGCCTTTGGAACTCGTTCTATTACACCCTTTTCAGCGTACCTTTGGGCCTCGTCGGCGGCCTGCTTATCGCGCTGCTGTTGAATATGAAGGTCAAGGGGCTTTCTCTCTACCGTACCCTTTTCTACCTGCCGGCCGTAGTCCCGGCCGTGGCCTCGGCGGTTCTCTGGATCTGGGTCTTCGACCCTGACCTCGGCATTCTTAACGCCTCGATGAGATTGATCGGCTTTGCCAACCCTCCCAAGTGGCTGGCAACCACGGAGTGGGCCATGCCGGCTTTGATCATCATGAGCTTGTGGGGCCTGGGCGCGGGGATGATCATCTATCTCGCCGGCCTGCAGGGCATCCCCGAATACCTTTACGAGGCGGCAAAGATCGACGGTGCAAGCCGCTGGCAGAGCTTCTGGAACGTCACCATCCCGCACATGTCGCCCATCATCTTTTTCAACCTGATCATGGGTATCATCTTCTCCCTGCAGGGCGGCTTCACCCAGGCCTACATCATGACCGAGGGCGGTCCCGCTAACGCCACCTTGTTCTACACTTACTACATATTCCGCAAGGCCTTCGAGGAATTCCAGATGGGCTACGCCTCCTCCCTGGCATGGGTGCTGTTCATCGTCATCCTGGTTATCACCGTCGCGACCTTTAAGTTTCTCAGCAAGAAGATCTATTACGAATACCTGGGGAGTTCCTGATGAAGGTTCCAACATGGGAAAGAGCTACGGCGCACGGAACGTTGGTGATCGGGTCGCTTGTCTTCCTGATCCCCTTCCTCTGGCTGCTCGCTACCAGCTTCAAGACGCCCAACGAGGTGGCCGAATCCGCCTCCCTCACCGTTCCCGGCATATTCTACAAGCAGGCCAAGCCAGAGCTGAGTTATAAGTTCACCTTCAGCGGCAAATCGGTCGCGGTCAATGCCGCGATGAAGAAGGTCCTGCTGGAGATGTCCGCCAACCTTCGCCTGCAGGGAAGGGACGTTATCCTCGTAGAGGTGGTTTCACCGCACGACTCCCTTTACGATGATTTCGTGTCGCGCGACCTGCGCAATCGGCGTCGCGACGCCCTGAAGAAGGTCGTGGTGCGCGAGGGCCTGATCAACGAGAACCGCAGCCTGCTCGGCTATGACAAGAACCTGGCCCTTAACGAGTTCGTGGTGCGGGAGAAGAAGAACCTGTTCTTCAATTACATCGCCTCTTTGCGCTTGGTACCCCTGGCACGTTTCTTCGGTAATACCTTGTTGATCGTCCTCTACGCCATGCTTGGCACTGTGTTTTCCTCCGCTATCTGCGCTTACGCCTTTGCCCGTTTCAAGGTACCCGGCAGCGGCATCCTCTTCGCCATTCTCCTGGGCACGATGATGTTGCCAGGCGTAGTGACCCTGATACCGATCTTCATCCTCTTCGAGAAGATCGGCTGGATAAACACCTTCAAACCGCTTATCGTACCCGCTTACTTCGGCGGCGGCGCTTTCAATATCTTCCTCTTACGCCAGTTCTTCCTCACCCTGCCGCGCGACCTGGAGGACGCTGCGACCATCGACGGCTGCGGCTGGTTGGGCATCCTCTTCCGTATCGTCCTGCCCCTCTCCAAACCCGCTCTGATCACCGTCTCTATCTTCGCCTTTATGTACCTGATGAACGAATTCATGACGCCGCTCATCTATCTGCACGACGTGGACAAGTTCAACATCGCCGTGGGCCTTAACCTCTTCCGTTCCCAGTATACAGAACGCGTCCCCTGGGGCCCGATGATGGCCGCTTCCACCCTGATGATCCTGCCGATGATAGCCGTCTTCTTTTTCGCGCAAAAGCACTTCATCAAGGGCATCGCGCTCACGGGCATGAAGTAATGCTCAACCAAGGCACCCGACGCCGAAGGCGCCGGGTGTTTTTTATTTGTGCCAGAACTGCCTGAGGTACCCGCCTTCGCCCCAGAAGGGCTACGGCGCGGTTTTATGTTCTCTTGCTTATGAGAAATGCCTGAATTACCGGAGGTAGAAACCATCGTGCGCGAATTGCGCCGCGCCCTCAAGGGCTCGCGCATCAAGGCGCTCAAGCTCCGCAAGCGCGGCGTCTTTCTTTCGGCGCGCGGGCTATCCGCCCGTTCGCTTGACGGCAAGCGCGTGAAAGCGGTGCGCCGCCGCGGTAAATACATCATCCTTGATCTCTCCGCTGATCTCTCGCTGCTCATCCACCTGCGCATGACGGGCCGTCTTTTGCTTTGTGCGCAGCACACGAGCGACGAGCGACTAGCGACCCTTCGACTCGCCGTGAGCGCAGGAAGTGAATCCCAAACGGCTCGCTCAGGGCGGAAGGGCCCTGAGGGCAATCGAAGGGCTAGCGACAAACATAGCCATTGCGTGTTTACATTAAATAGGAATCGCACCCTAACCTTCAATGACACGCGAAGATTCGGCAGGATAAACTTGATGAAGACATCTAGCCTTGCCCCCTACTTCGCCGCGCGGTTGGGGCCTGAGCCTTTCGACATGACGGCACAAGACTTCCTGCGTGCCGCGCAGGGCAGAAGGGGACGCGCCAAGGCCTTTATCATGGACCAGAAGAACATCGCCGGCGTGGGGAACATCTACGCCGACGAATCGCTCTACCGCGCTCGCATACATCCCGCGACAAGGTTGGATAAACTAAGCGAGAAGAAGCTCGCCGTCCTGCACCGCGCCGTACTGCGCGTGCTCAAAGAGGCGATAAAGGGACAAGGCACAACCGTCGCAGATTTCCGCCGCAGTGGGGGTGAGACGGGCCTCTTCCAGAACAAGCTGAGGGTATATGGACACGCGGGATACAAGTGCCGCCGTTGCCGTGATGAGATCAGCTATATGAAACTGGGTGGGCGCGGTACCTACTACTGCCCGCGCTGCCAGCCGTACTGAATCGCGGGTATTGGGTATCGCGTTGACATCACCCAATACTCAATACTCACTACTCAATACCACTTCAGTTCTACCCACGCAACAGCTCCCTCACCGCCATCCGCGCCACCTCGTCCACCGAAAGCCGCGATAAGTCCCCGCGTGGCGCTTGCACGGCCAGGTTCCCTTCTCCCGGCGGCTTCCATGCCGATGGGTCGGTCGGACCGAATAGCCCGATCGTCTTCACGCCCGTCGCCGCGGCGAGGTGCAGGATGCCCGTGTCGTTGCCGATGAAGAGCTGGCAGCGTGATATCAAGGCAGCCAGCCTCGGCAACTTCACCACCGGCACCTCGACCGCGTCTCGTTTCATCGCCGCGAACACGCGCTTCACTACCTCTTCGTCCCCGGGCGAAACATCCACGAGCACGGTACAGCCGCGCACCATCAAGCCATCTGCCAACTCCGCGAACCGCTTTGCGGGCCAGCGATTCGCTTCCTTTCCCGCGCCGGGATGGATGAAGACGAGACGGCGGTAGCGGATCAGCTTCTCTCTCTTCTTTCGCTTCAGGAACGTGTTCGCCCAACTCACGGCGCCCTTGCGCATCTTGTAGTCGTAGCCCAGTTCGCTCGCCTTCGCAGCGGGCACGAGCGCGCGCAGGAAATCCACGTTTCGCTCCACCTGGCTCGCTCCCGTCTCCCCCATCGGCACGACCACGTTGAAAAG
>CBDVCL010000090.1:0-7576 GCA_965372475.1 uncultured bacterium
TGAACTTAATCAGCATATCATTCTCCTTTTTTTTGGTAGTGGGTTACCTTGGCTCGCGGAGAGCGCCGAACCCTTCGACTCACTTCGCTCGCTCAGGGCGCGGAGATCGCAGAGAACGTCCTGCAAGATGTCCTCGGCGTACTCGGCGGAGAAATTCACTCACCCCAAATCGGGGGGATTATAGCACAACAAAACGGATAGTGCAAATTAATCTGTAGTAGGCTACATTGCGCGGAAGCCGCGGAATTCTCGCGGAACCGCGGAAGCTTCTCCGCGCTCTCCGCGCCCCCGTGCCCTCTCGCCTGTCTGCCCACAGGCAGACGAGGGGGCATGGGGGTTCCGCGTTCTCCGCGAGAATCAATCAACACTCAAGACATTCCAGGGAAGTATCTCTTTTTCGCCCCCGGGCGGCGTCCAGTAGAGATGGACCACGGAGTGGTTGGCGAAACTGGTGGTACAGAGGGTGTAATGGTACTCAACCCGCAGGCGGTGCGGGCCCGCGGCCAGGCGCACTTTCTTTGCCAGCGGCGTCTCGTGGCCGGTGCGCTTGAATACCTTGCGGTCGTCAATGTAGACCGTGAAGCGGGCCCAGTCGTTCCCTTCGAACAGGTAGAGGCCCGTTTGCTCTATATTCAGCACGCCTTGCCACTTGGCGGAGAAATTCGTGTTGCCGCCCCGATAGAAGCACATGTAGGCGCGGAAACATAGCATCGGTTCCACTTTGCTCTCTTTGAAGCTGGCGGCGTCCATTTTTTCAGAGGAATAGTAGTCGCCGCGCAGGCCTTTGCCGGCGCGCGCGCGCAGAAAGCGCTTCTTCTCTATGGCGGCGTAGGTCGGTTGTTTCTGCGGCTTCCAGAGCAGGGCGAGGGGGCCGTGCGAAGAGGAAGCCCGTGCCGTGATCTTTACGTGGTGCAGTCCTTGTGAAAAGGCGCGCTCCCCGCTTGGGCCTGAGGCGCTGGAATAAACGGGGCGGCCGTCAATCAAGACGCTGATATTCCGTCCTCCCTCGGCCTTGAAGGCGTAGCGGGAATACTCGGGAATATGGAGGTAGCCCTTCCATTCGGCGGCATGCACTTGCGGGTCACGCAGGGAGGTGAAGAAATTATCTCCTGGGGGGAGCGGCTGTCCCGTGCTTGAGTAGAGTTTCTCCTCTAGGCCGGAGATGGCGGCGATGTCAGCGCGGGGGATACGGTAGACGACCATCAGCAACTCGGGGTGGCCATAGATATCCTTGAAACGGGTGAAGACATCCGGCGCGTGGTCGGGGTGTTTCGTTGTCTGCAGGTTAGGAAAATACTCGCGCAGGTACCCTTCGATGTCAGCGTATACGGGCTCGAGCACGAGCACGGCGTCCTTGTCGTCAGAATGGATCAACAGGTCGTCCAGGTTATAGACGTGGGTGAAGGCGAAAGGCAGGTTGTGGACCAGGAACGAGACGGCGGAAGAATATGAGTAGAAGGTGCTGAGGAAGACGTTGGCGTCGCCTATGTTGTTGCGCACGGCGTCGGCGGCGAGGACTTCGGTGTAGAAGAAGGCCCTTTGCACCTGGGGGTGGTTCTTGTAGTCAACGAAGAAGGTGCGGGCGTTGGTGTAAGAAATGACTACCACGACCAGGGCAATAAGCGTGAACTTGAGGTAGCGCCAGGCGGCGTGGCCGGCCCGGGGCAGGGTGCGGCAGGCCAGGTCCAATCCTATCGCGGCAAAGAGGGGAGGCAGGGGCAGGGCGACCAGGCAACGCTGGGTATTCGGATTGTCCGGGTGTTGAGAGAGAAAGCCGCCCACCATGCCGGCCAGGAACCAGGCAAGGGGAAGGAAGTACTTTTCGTTTTTGAAACGGAAGAAGCAATAGCCGAGGCCAAGGCAGCAGAGGATCGCCGTGCCGATATCCAGAAGCGGCAGATCGGGCAGGTTGAAGTAGCCGCTGGGACTGCTCTTGGAGAAGAACATCAGTAGATGGCGCTTGATGTTGAGCAGGAAATGTAACGAGGCGAGCTGTTGCAGATTGGTCGGTATCTCGCGGAAGAAGAAGTGCCTGTCTATGCGCTGCATGTAGACGGCGGGGTTGCGCAGGGCATAGACCACTATCGGCGCCGCGGCGATGAACGAGGCGATGCCCATTAGCGCCAGGCCGATGGTGTTTCGCTTGAAGAAACCCTTTTGGCAGACGAGGCGGTATACCACCAGGGCGAGCACCACCAGGGGGAGGAGCTTGGCGGCGCTGTAGCAGTGCTGGGCCAGGCCCATGCAGAGGCCCGAGAGCAGGTAGTAGCGATTGCGTCCCGTGCGCCAGGCGAGGAAGAGAAAATAGAGCGTCGCCGCGGGAAAGAGGAAGATAAAAGGCCACATCCATCCCTGGCGGGAGTAGAAGAGATGAAGCGCGGAGGAGGCGAGCAGCACGGTGGCTATCGTGGCGAGGCGGCGCCCGTATACCTCGAGCAGCAAGAGGTAAAAGAAGACCAGGCTGGCGACGCCGACCAGGCAGCTGAAGGCGCGCAGGGTGAGAAGCTGCATCGGGAAAAACTTGAAGACGAGAGCCAGCAACTGGTAGTAGGTCACGGGGCAATGGAACTGCACGTTGCGCAGGAAGATGGGATAGCGCATGCCGCCCCGCAGTTCGTTGGCGAGGGAGCCGCCCAGGTTTTCTTCCAGCGAACAGCCGGGCGGATTGGCTTGCAGGTCATAGAAGCGCAGGGCGATGCTGAACACGACGATCAAGGCAAGGATGGGTAGGTCAAAGCGGCTCTGCCAGCGTTGGCCCTGCCAATCGTCATCGGTCGTTTCGAGGCGGTGAAAGGCGAAGCAGGCGAGCAGCACGCCGCCCAGCGCCCAGGCGAAGCCGACGCCGTTGCGGTGGTCGCGGAAGGCGTTTTGCCCCCAGTAGAGCAGCAAGAGGCCATAAAGGACCAGCGGCGCTCGTATCAGAGAGAGTTTCTCCCAGAAGGGATGGCGCGGCCGCGGCGCTAAAGGCGCTGCGGCTTCGACCTCCCGGGAAGGGAAAGCGAAGAACAAGGCGATCAAGGCAAGAAAGAGCAGGCCGTACCCCTGCTGGTAATAGAGGCCGAGCACCTTGTTGGTGCCGATCACGGTGGCGACGGTCGCCAGCGTGCCGAGCACGAGAACGCGCGGCAATACGCGGCGCGCCAGCGACGCGCGATAGGGCCTGGCCTCGGGGCAGTGGCCGGTGGGGAAGAAGTAGAGCAGGCCAAGCACCGCCACAATGCCGATGATTATCGCTTCTATCCAGTGTCCTCGGCGCGAAAAGAAATAGCTGGCGTTAGAGGTGATCAGCAGAACGCATAACGCGGTGATAGTCGCCGGCGAGGTCAACCAGCGCAGGTATGGCAGGTATGGATGGAGAGAACCCGTTGCCGCCGGCAGTGGCTCGGGCACGGGGGCTTGACGCCGCGGGGTGGAGCGGGCGCCGCTCTTCCTGGTGCTTTTGACTCTAGGCGTCTTCTTCCTTGGCATGCAGGCCTTGGTAATGGGTTGCTTTTCTTCGCAGAGAAGCTGCAATCGCGGGTGTCGGTTGTAGGATCCGTCTTCGAGGATGCTTCCCCAGTATTACTTCAAAGGACGGAAGCATCCGCTGCGACGGACAAGCGTCGGGGGTCGGCGGCTATGTGGTGGGAGAAGTAGACATCTGTATGACGACTCCCGACTACCGATCCCCGACTACCGTGAAATCGCGGTCTCTGCAGGGCAAAGCAACCCATTCCCGATATTTTGCGTAGTATAGTACGTGTTGGTGTGATAGTAAAGATGAAATGTGGTATGCTATGGGGGTTGATAGGCTGCCTTTTTTTCGCGGAGAAACTTCCGCGGTTCCGCTAACTTGCCCCGCAGGGCTATATAGTCGGTTAGTATCGTTTCCGCTAAGTAAGCACCGCAGGTGGCAGTAGATATTTGAACGATGCCGCGAGGATTCCGCGGATTCCGCGCGCTAAAGTAACTCACTTCCGAACAGAGGCGAATATGGCGAAAGAAAAGGCGAAAGAGTTGCCCACGGCCGTGGCCTGCGGCAGTTATGGCGGCAAGGCGCTCGTTGCTGCGTCGGGCATCATTAGCGCCGCCGGGCCCGCGATAGAGGCGGTGGAGAAAGGGATAAACCTGCTGGAAGGCGACCCGGAGATAAGCTATACGGGGGTGGGCGCGCGTCCGAACGCCGCGGGAGTAGTGGAGTGCGAGGCGGCTATCATGGCAGGGGCGGGACACCGAGGCGGGGCCGTGGCTAATCTCAAGGAGATAGAGAGGCCGATCTCCGTTGCCCGCGCCGTGATGGAGAAGAATCCCCATACGATGCTCTGCGACGGGGCGGCGCTGTCTTTTGCCCTGCGGCGGGGATTCAAGCGGAAGCGTCTCCTCACCGGGGAAAGGCGGGGCGAGTGGCTCAAGTGGTATAAGACGAAGAGGAGGTCGGGTGACCAGGTGGAGGAAGCGGCGGTGATGCTCGCACTGGACGGCGAGGGCGATTTGGCCGCTGGCTATTCGACGGGCGGTCTGCCGTTTCGCCCCGGGGGGTGCGTTGGCTTGGGCCCTATCATCGGCGGCGGCATCTACGTGGATAACAGCGTGGGAGCGGCGGCTGCCTACGGTAACGCCGACCTGATGATGCTCTGTGCCCCGTCCTTCCTCGTAGTGGAGCTGATCATGGACGGAATGAAGCCCCAGGACGCCTGCGAGACGGTGCTGGAAAGGATCAGGGAACTGCGTCCAGAGGCCGAGGGATGCCGGGCCGGCCTGGTAGCCCTGGACAGGAAGGGCCGCTTTGGCGCCGCCGCCTTGCACGACAGGTTCTCGTTCGCCGTGTGGCGGCAGGGGGACAAGGAGGCGGAGGTCTTTACCATTAGGCAGATTTAGGCGGATTGTCGATTTCTGATTGTTGATTTGTGATTGAGGTCAATCAACAATCGACAATCGCGAATCAAAAATGAAAACAGAAGAGCTGGAGCGATTTCTAGATAACTACCTCGAATCGTCCGAATACGAAGACGACTCCCTCAACGGCTTGCAGGTTGAGGGGACGAGGGACGTGAAAAAGGTCGTCCTGGGCGTGTCGGCTTCGCAGGCCCTGTTTGCCGCCGCGCACAAGACAGGCGCGGACGCGGTACTGGTCCATCACGGGCTTCTCTGGCGCGGTGCGGACGCTAGGGTCACGGGGGTGCTGGCTGGGCGCGTGCGCTGCCTCTTGGCGTGGGGCATGTCGCTATTTGCCTACCACCTGCCGTTGGACGGGCATCAGCGTCTTGGCAATAACGCCGTGGTGAATAGGCTCCTGGGGTTAAAGCCCGGCAAGCCCATCGTGCGTTACGGCGGCAGGCATCTCAGCCGCATCGGCACCTGGCCGCGCGCTAAGTCCCTGGCTGAGGCCAAGGACCTGGTGACGAGAGTTGTCGGCCCGCTCAAGCAGAGCTACGATTACGGGCCGCGGAAGGTGAGGCGGGCCGCTTTCGTTTCGGGCGGGGCGCCGAAGGACGTGCATGAAGCCGCTGCGAACGGCGCTGAGTTGTATATCACCGGCGACGTGTCTGAGGGGACGCAGGAGATCTGCCGCGAACTGGGCGTGAATTTTCTCGCCGCCGGGCATTATAATTCCGAGCGTTTCGGCGTGATCGAGCTAGTGGCGCTTTTGAAGCGCAAGCTGAAGCTGGAGGCGGAGTTTATTGATATTGCGAATCGTCAGTAAGATAGTGTTGTTGCTCGTTGCTTCCGCCGTCGCCAGGGCTATGGCGGACAAGAGTCGCTGGCCTGCCAGGCCGTAGCTCGCGTCTGCCCCCATTCCTGTCTTCCGACAGGAAGACATGGGGGCGCGGAGGCGAAGGCGGGTCGCTCGTGCATCGGTGGCCAACTCCGCGCTTTGAACTCCGAAGTCCGAACTCCGAATTACAGTGAGTAGAATAGTGGAGCACAAGTCTATCCTGGACAAGGTCAGGGCGTATTTCACCGAGAGCGTCAGAAGACATGGCGACTCCGCCCGCGGCGCGGATTGGAAGGACGCCGCCTCCCAGAACTTGCGCTTCGAGGTGCTGGCCGGGCTTTTTCGCGCAGGGAAGGGGTTCAGCCTGCTGGACGTGGGGTGCGGCACGGCGGCTCTCTTGGGCTACCTGCGCGAGAACGGCTGGCGGGGGATAGATTATACCGGCATCGATGTTTCGCCGGCGATGATCGAGAAGGCGCGGGAGAAATTCTCCGGATTGCGAGGCGCTAGGTTCCTGGTGCAGTCCCTGGAGGAGACGAGGGAGCGCTATGACTACGTGGTCTCCAGCGGGATCCTGAACAGGAGGCACGGTATTGGGGAAAAGAGGTGGGGTGATTATGTGCTTGAAGTCATCCGCCGCCAGTTCGCCGCGGCGCGGATAGGCGCCGCCTTCAACATCCTGACGACCTATGTTGATTTCAGGGCGCCGCAGCTCTACTACTGCGACCCGAAGATGATCATCGACTATTGCCGTC
This sequence comes from uncultured bacterium, assembly GCA_965372475.1. Taxonomy (GTDB): domain Bacteria; phylum Oederibacteriota; class JAUXIB01; order JAUXIB01; family JAUXIB01; genus CBDVCL01. Next base: position 6,451 of record CBDVCL010000090.1, read on the forward strand.
GGGAGCTGAGCCCATATGTGACCATACGTCACGATTACCCGCTCTACGAGTTCACCGCCTACGTTTACCGAGCGGAGGAAGGTAAAGACCCGGGGCTGCGATGAAGAAGGTCGCCGTGATTCAGCCGAACTTTGTCCCCTGGAAGGGGAATTTCGACATCATCCACGCCGTGGACATCTTCGTTTTCCTGGAGGACGTGCAATATACGGTGCGAGATTGGCGGAACCGGAACAGGATAAAGACGCCGGACGGGGGGACGTGCTGGCTGAGCGTGCCTGTTCTGGGCGGCAGGAACCAGCTGATATCCGAGGTGAAGATCGATTATTCGCGGGACTGGCGGCGCAAGCATTTGGAGACGCTGAGGCACAGGTATTGCAAGGCACCGTATTTTGACCGATATTTCCCCGGCATAAAGGAGATATACCATCGCGGCTGCGAGTTCCTGTCCCCGTTTGACATGGCTCTGACCAGGCTGATCTCCGCTTGGCTCGGCATCGGCACCGACTTCGTCAGCTCCTCTGAACTCAAAGCCCAGGGAAGCGAGGACGACCGGTTGATCTCCCTGGTGCTGGCGGTAGGGGGCGACCATTACCTCTCCGGACCGGCGGCGAAGTCATATATCCGCCCGGAGAAGTTCAAGGCCGCGGGCATCGGTCTCGAGTACCATGATCCTTCCGGCTATCCGGAGTATGAGCAGGTAGCACCGCCCTTTGAGCACAAGATCTCCGTGCTCGACTTGCTCTTCATGACCGGCCCCAAAGCTCCGGACTACATATGGGGCAAGCACAGGAAGAGGATTTGAAACCAAAAAAGAGAAAGAGGGGGCGGGCGCTGGTCCTGGCGGGGATAGTGGTGATCTGCGCCGATCTCTTCTACCTGTCCCAGGTGGGGGTATCGCGGCAGACGAGACTGACCTGTCTCGAGAGCTACACTTACAGCAGCATGCGCGACCTGGCTGTGGACGAGGACGGGACACTCTATCTTTTGAACGACGGCGGCGTGGAGCAGATGGTGGCGGGCGAGACGGTGCGCAGCTGGCAACTGGATTTCGGTCGTCCGCCTCCTTTTGCCATAGCGGTGACGGCCCGATCCTTGCTGGTTTCATTTGCCGGGGTGGATTTCATCT
>CBDVCL010000091.1:0-7569 GCA_965372475.1 uncultured bacterium
ATTGGCGGAAGTGCCGTTCTATCAGAAAGGCACTGTCAGGGGGTGGTCGCGGAGTTCGGAACTCGGAACTCGGAGCTAGTGCGTTCGATCACGAGGTCCGAGCTCCCAGGTCCCAGGTCCGCATTTTGAGGTTGTTTTCCTGCCCGACTGTTGTAATATACTCTCGGCAACAGGGTTTTGGATTTTAGATTGTTGATTGCAGATTGGAACTCTAAGGTAAATCAACGATCACAAATCGAAAATCATAAATCACCCGCACCGTAAGGAGAAACGTCATGGCGGAGGAGAGCTATCCGGACGACCTGAAGTATAGCGACAAGCACGAGTGGGTCAGGGTGGAAGGCGAAGAGGCGGTGATAGGCATAAGCTACCACGCCCAGAAGCAGATGGGCGACGTGGTCTACCTTGAATTGCCCGAGCTGGGCAAGGAGGTAAAGGCGGATGAGCCGGCCTGCGATATAGAGTCCGTGAAAGCGGCGGAGCAGATATACAGCCCCGTCTCGGGCGAGGTGGTCGCGGTGAACGACGCCCTTAGCGGCAGCGAGAGTAAGGTGAATAGCGACCCCTATGGCGAGGGTTGGATCATGCGCTTGAAGCTGAAGGACCCCTCCGAGCTGGATGAGTTGATGGATGCGGAGGCCTACAAGGAAAGCCTTAAGTAGTCGTCGCTCGGCGATCGTCTATCGCGCGATCGTCCGATAGTCGATAGCCCGATAGCCGAGACCCGAATGGAATACCTCGTACATACCCCCAAAGACCGCGAGGAGATGCTCAAGAAGCTCTCGCTCTCTTCGCTTGATAAGCTCTTCTCGGACATCCCCGCGAAGCTCAGGAACCCCAAGATAGACCTGCCCCGGCCCATGGGCGAACCGGAACTGGAACGCCTCGCCGCGGAGTTGGCGCGGGGTAATCCCGCCGCGGCGAAGAGCTGTTTCCTCGGCGCGGGTTGCTATGACCATTACCTTCCCGCCGCGGTGACAGAGCTTGTGGGGCGGGGAGAATTCTACACCGCTTACACGCCCTACCAGGCGGAGATGAGCCAGGGGATACTCCAGGCCATCTATGAGTACCAAACGATGGTATGCCGCTTGACGGGGATGGACGCCGCCAACGCTTCCCTCTACGACGCGGGCACGGCCTGCTGGGAGGGCGTGGTGATGGCAATGGCGGCAAAAAAACGCCGCGCCGTAGTGGTCTCGCCCGGGCTCAATCCCCACTATCGCCAGGTGATAGGGTCGAGCGCCGCGGCCACGGGGACAGAGGTATTGGTGCCCTGCCTGCGGCATGGCGGGGACGACAACGCTTCCCTCAAGCAGATGCTCGGCAAGGGGCCCGCCGCTTACCTGCTTCAGTATCCCGATTTTTTCGGCCGCCTGCCCGACCTCGAGAAGGCGGCGGAGGCGGCACACGCGGCGGGAGGCTGCCTGGTGGTGGCGACGAACATGATATCGCTGGGGCTTCTCAAGCCCCCCGGCGAGCTCGGCGCCGACATAGTCGTGGCGGAGGGCCAGCTCCTGGGAAACAGTATGAACTACGGCGGCCCCCTGCTGGGGGTGATGGCGGCGAAGCAGGAATTCCTGCGCCGTATGCCGGGGCGCATCGCGGGCGCCACCGTGGACAGCAAGGGGCGGCGCGGCTTCGTGCTCACCTTGCAGGCGCGCGAGCAACATATCAAGCGGGAACGGGCCGGCTCGAACATCTGCACCAACCAGGCGCTCTGCATGCTCGCTTTCTCTATTCACCTCTCCTTGCTTGGCGCGAGCGGATTGCGCAAGCTGGCGCTCTTGAATCTCTCCAAGGCGGAATACCTGCGCCAGAGGATAGCGGGGCTGAGGGGCTTTTCCCTGCCGCTTGAAGGGCCCTGCTTCAACGAGTTCGTTGTCAAGAGCGAAGCGCCTGTGGCCGAAGTGATGGCGAAGCTCGCGCATAAGGGCATTCTGGGCGGCCTGCCGCTGGGAGAGTATTATCCTGAGATGAAGGACTGTTTCCTCGTCTGTGTCACGGAGAAGAGGACGAAGGGGGAGATGGATCGCTATATAGAGGGGCTCAATGGTTGAGTCGCGTGTCCTGTGTCCCGTGTCGTGCGTCGCCTTTGACTCGAGACCCGAGACCCGAGACACGTGACCCGATAGGCATGGAACTGATATTCGAAAAATCCGCGAAGGATTGCTGCAAGGGCGGCTCATACCTGCCCGAATGCGACGTGCCCGAGGTGAAGGCGGAGCAGGTCTTTCCCAAGGGGATGCTGAGGGACACGCTCGACCTTCCCGAGCTCGCCGAGGTAGAGGTGGTGCGCCACTACGTCGCTCTGGCGCGCCGCAACATGGGCGTGGACGTCGGTTTCTACCCGCTCGGTTCCTGCACGATGAAATACAACCCGAAGATAAACGAGCGGCTGGCGAGCCTGCCGGCATTCGCGGGACTGCACCCGCTCGCGCCCGAGGCGGAGGCGCAGGGGGCGATGCGCCTCATCTACGAGATGGAGGATTATCTCTGCCGCATCGCGGGCATGGACGCCTTCACGTTCCAGCCCGCCGCGGGGGCGCACGGTGAGATGACGGGGATGATGCTGATGCGCAGGTATTTTGAGGAGCGCGGCGAGAAGCGCACGAAGATGCTGGTGCCTGATTCCTCGCACGGCACCAACCCCGCCAGCGGCGCGCTGTGCGGTTTCAAGGTGGTGGAGGTGAAGTCGGACGGGAGGGGCAACGTTGACTTGGACGATTTGAAGAGCAAGCTGGGTGATGATACCGCGGGAATAATGATGACCAACCCGAACACGCTCGGCCTCTTCGAGGAGAAAGTGCTCGAGATCGCCAAGCTGGTGCACGGGGCGGGAGGGCTGCTCTACTACGACGGTGCCAACCTCAACGCGCTTTTGGGACAGTGCCGGCCAGGCGATATGGGATTCGACATCGTTCATCTGAACTTACACAAGACCTTCGCTACACCGCACGGCGGCGGCGGCCCGGGCAGCGGCCCTGTGGGGGTGTGCAAGAGGCTGGCAGACTATCTGCCTGTGCCGCGCCTGGTGAGGCAAGGGGGCGAGTACAGATGGCAAGACAAGGCAGAGAAGAGCATCGGTCGCATCACCAGCTTCTACGGCAACTTCGCCGTGGTATTGAAGGCCTATTTTTACATCCGCGCGCTCGGCGCTGAAGGCCTCAAGCGCGTGAGCGAGGACGCGGTGCTGAACGCCAACTATATTCTGGAGCTGATCAAGGAGAAATACCCTCCTGCCTATGACCGCAAGCCGATGCACGAGTTCGTCGTATCGGCTTCGCGCCAGAAGAAGAAGGGCGGCAGCGCTCTCGATGTGGCGAAGCGGCTGATAGACTACGGCATCCACCCACCTACGATCTATTTCCCCTTGATAGTGCCCGAGGCGATGATGGTAGAACCCACCGAGACGGAAGGGAAGGAGACGCTCGAGACCTTCGCCGAGGCGATGCTGAAGATAGACGGAGAGATCTCTGCGAACCCAGATAAGGTCCGCGAAGCGCCAACCACTACTCCCGTCTCGCGCCTGGACGAGGTAAAGGCAGCCAGGCAGCCGGACATCAACTACAAAGCGTGAGCCCGGCGCCGTCACTTCCTATTACCACCTGCCAGCCCAATTGACAAACCGCCCTTCCTGTGTTATTAATGGTTGTGGGGGCTGAAGTTGTCTCGCCGAGTGCGTCGAGGGAACGCGCTGCGGCTTCGCTGGCAGCGCTGCGGTCTCGGCGGAATATTGTGTAGCCCAGACAAGCAAATGCGTGACTCTCTGCTGCAGACAGTCCTTTCATTCGTCATGGCTTTCCTCTTCTCTTGCCCGCTTGACGCGGCGCCTCTGCCCCTTCCTTTCAGCGACGATTTCAGCGGCGACCAGGGTTGGAGTTACGGCACGGAGTGGGAGAGGGGGCAGGCCGCCGCTTCCTCGGGCGACGAGATGGGTTACCCCGACCCCGGCTTCGACCACAGCCCCGGCGCTGACGATTACGTGGCGGGGGCGGACATCGGCGCGAATGTCTCTACCGCCCTGCACGGCTTCTATTATCTCACCTCGCCCGCCATCGACGCCGGCGGCGTCGCCGCTTTGCAGTTGAGTTTCTGGCGCTGGCTGAACTCTGATTATCCCCCTTATATGGAATCGGTGGTTGAGGTCTTTGATGGTTCGAGTTGGGTCACGATATACGACCACCTTGTGGCGCAGACGGACAACGCGTGGACTGAGCAGGCCTTCGATGTCACGGCCTACGCCAATCCCAATTTCCAGGTAAGGTTTGGGCACAAGGTGGGTGACATCGCGGTATATAGGGCTTCCGGCTGGAACATTGATGATGTTCTGATCGGAGACGACAGCCTGTGGACGGCGACGAGCACGGCGACGATCACGCCCACGGCGACGATCACGCCCACGGCGACGATCACGCCCACGGCGACGGTCACGCTCACCACCTGCATCGCCTCGCTGCCCTTCGCCGACAGCTTCGAGTCGGGCGGGTTGCTCTGCCATTGGACGACGAATTCCACCAACGAGGGACGTATTGGCGTGAGCGGCTTTGGCATGCCGGCGAGCGGCTCCTATCATCTCTTGATGGACGATTCGGTGAATAATTCCATCTTCTCTTTGAACGAGGCGATATTGCACGTTAATCTCGTTGGCATCAGTAACAGGCGGCTAAGGTTCGAGGTGAGGGAGTTCAATGACGCGGATCAGGCCTTGCCGGCGAGCTTCGTCGGCTCTTTCAACGGCGATGGGGTGGCGATCAGCGAGGACGGTGCCACCTGGTATACGTTGATCAGCTCAGACCTGCCAACGTGGAATTACGCAGGCTGGGCATACTCCGGTTATGACTTCAACCTCGATGCGGCCATGTCGGCGGCCGGCTTCAGTTCTTTCGGCCATATCAGGATAAAGTTCCAACAGTTCGAGGACGGGTCCATTCCCCAGGATGGATTTGCCTATGACAATATCGAGGTGGTGTCGGCTATGGTGACGCCGACCTACACGCCAAGCAAGACGCCGACCGTGTGCATCGCGGCGGTGCCCTTCTACGACGGTTTCGAGTCGGGTGGCTTATCGTGCAATTGGACGGCCGATTCCAACAACGACGGCCGCATACGCGTGAGCGACGATGACTCGCCCAGGAGCGACTTCTATCATCTGGTTATGGATGATTCGATTGGCGACGGCGTCGGCTCGCGGAACGAGATGGTCTTGCACGTCAACATCGCCGGCGAAAGCAATCTGCGCCTGGAGTTCGACTTGAAGGGTTTCTCTGATGAGCGGCATGACTTGCCGCCTGCTTTCATCGGTTCCTATGACGGGGACGGAGTGGCGATCAGCGAAGATGGGATTAATTGGCATACCATCGCTACATTTTACCCCGGCATAAATTACGCGCACCATGACTACGACCTGGATGCGGCGGTGAGCACGGCGGGGCTGATCTCGCTGGCAAACCTTAGGATCAAGTTTCAACAGTATGACGACTCGCCGCTGCCCATGGACGGCCTGGCTTTCGACAACATCCAAGTGGCACTGCACAGCTTTGTGCCCAGCTCCACCCCTACACCGGTCTACACGCCGACGCCGCCGCCCGCTGACGGCACTTACGTCTATCCGCAGCCGGCGAAGGAGGAGCTGAAGATCGTCTTTTCCCTGCCCGAGAGGGCAAACGTGGTGATATACATCTATAGCTTCTCGGGTTCGTTGGTGGCGGAGTTCTCCCACAGGGGCGAAATCGGCGGCAATAACCGGCAAGTGGTGGACCTGGGGGGGTTCGCACCCGGGGTCTATTATTACGCGATCAGGTGCACGGGCGCCTCGGGGAATACTTGGGTGATTGGTCCGCATAAGTTCGTCGTGGTCAAGTAGGGTTGCGAGGCCCGATGTTGAAAAACGGAGGTCAGTAATGGGTTGGTATAGTTCGCGGAAGCCGCCCGCCTTCGCTGAACGGCTTTAACCACCAAGTCACCAAGACACCAAGGGATATTTTTCCACCTTGTTTTTGGATAACAGCGAGTGGTTTCTCCGATGTGACGGAGAGCAATCGTTGGTTTGTAACGGGGCATAGAAGGCGTGGCGTGGCACCAAGACTCGTCAAGTATTAGAGGCACCAAGTAATAGACCATGCCTTGGTGCCTCAAAGACGGAGCGGTACTTGGTGTCGCCCGTTGGCGTAGAGCACAACCTGCAAGACCAATAAGTGCTCTCCTGTGAGCGAAGAGCTAAGGTTGGCGTTATCCAGGAACAGATGCGTCATCTTTCTTGGTGCCTTGGTGACTTGGTGGTGAAAAGAAAGGAAGCGCAAGATACCAGTGGCGAGCCAAAGTAGCTCACTACTCGGAGGGCAGGGGGCAAAGCGCCAGGTGTACAAAGGTATAGAGGTATAAGGGTGATAGGGTTAAGTAGATCGAAGTTGAGCCTGGCGCTTGCGTTGGCGATTGCGCCGGGTGCGTTGCAACTCAGCGCGGAGGTAAAAGAAGCCGCCGGCACGGCGTTGACGATAATGGATACGCCAATGGGCGTCAAGGCGGTGTCGATGGGAGAGGCGTTCAGCGCCGTGGCCGACGACACCAGCACCGTCTATTGGAACCCCGCCGGCCTGACGCAATTAGCCTACCCAACGCTCGGCCTGTCTCACAACAGGTGGTTCATGGACGCCAACTACCAGAATCTAAGTGCCGTGCTTCCGAGGCGGGCCCTGGCGATGGGGGCGCAACTCACCTACGTCGACGCCGGTTCGTTCGAGAGGCGGGATGAATTCGGCGCGCGACAGCCGGGAACGATCGAGCCCTACCAGATGGGGGGAGCGTTGGCCGCGGCGCGTAGGTTCGGACCGTGGTCAGTGGGAGCGGCCCTGAAGGGATACCGTGAAGCGATCGCCGATTACAGCATCAGCGGCTACGCGGTTGACGCGGGGGGGATATGTATGATCGGCGACACCAGGCTTTCGCTCGTGATGCGCAACCTGGGCGGGGTGAAAGGATTCCGCCTGCCGTTGAGTTTCTGCCTGGGTGGAGCGCATGTTCGCAGAGCGGGGCCGGTGAGCTTTCTCATCAGCGCAGACGGGAAATTCGCCGGCACAGGGGAGCCGACGCTGAAGATGGGGACGGAGGCAGGCCTGAGGGAAGTGTTCTTTCTCAGAATCGGATTCAGGCTGGACCTGAGCGATTCTTCGCTGGGAGACGTAGGCAAGTTGAGCGGGGGAATGGGGCTGAAATACGACCGTTTTGTGCTTGATTACGCGTTCGCGTTCTACGGGAACCTGGGGATGACAAGCATGGCTTCTCTGGCCGTCGAGTTCAGGAGAGCGGCGACGCGGCCGGAGAAGCGCTTCGCCCTGCCGCCGTTGAAGGAAACGCCACCCGCGCCTGCTCCGGCCCCGCCTGCGGCCCCCGCGCCGGCGGCAACGCGGCAGCAGACAGCGGAGACGCTCTTCGAAGAAGCGATGTCATGCGAGGCGCGGGGCGATTACTGGGGCGCGGCCACGAACTATGTTTGGGGCCTGGAGATGGACGGCGGCAACGGCGCGGCTTGGAAACGGTTGGGGTTGATCTACTATCGGTTCGCATACTACG
>CBDVCL010000092.1:0-7527 GCA_965372475.1 uncultured bacterium
CAGGGCATTGCGCCCGGGTGGCAGATTCATGTGTTTCCACCTGCCGAACAAGTATAGCCTCAGCGAAAACCTGGGCCGCCTTGTCTGGAAGATCACCTCGAAGGAGCACGCCCACAAGTATAGCTTTAGCTATCGGCAGATCAAGTCGCTCCTGGCAGGGGCCGGTTTCAGGATCGTTGAGCACGGGTACTACAATTTCCTGCCGCGCTCCTTTCTCTTCTCCCGTTTGCCGCCTGCTATCGGCAACAACGGCGCGGTCGCTTTTGTCTATGACAAGATCGATGCGCTGCTGAGCGTGCTCTGCCGCGGGCTGTGCCAGAACCACTATATCTGCGCGGAAAGGACGCGCGACGCGTGACCCGTGACACGCGACACGTGTGATTTACTACTCGCATCATGTTTGAAAACATCAAGGCTGTGATATTCGACCTCGACGGCGTCCTACTGGACAGCGAACGCTATCACAACCAGGCCATCCTCAGCGTGCTGGAGAAGGAAGGTTTCCCGCCTGACCCGGACTGCATCACGGAATACGTCGGCAAGACCACGCCCGTCTTCCTGCGCGAGTTCTACAGGGACAAGGGCCGGGAACTGAGCGAGGCAGAGCACGCGCGTCTGGTGCAGGCGAAGAAGGACGAGTTCTGGTCGCTTTTCAAGGCGGAGGCGCACGAGGGCGCGGCGGAGCTCGTGCGCGGGTTGCGCGGCGGGTATAAGCTGGCGGTCGCTTCCAACAGCCCCGAAGGATACGTGCGGGACAACCTTGCCTCCATCGGCTTGCTTGAGTTCTTTGAAGAGGTGATATCGATTGACGACGTGGAAAGGCCGAAGCCCGCCCCCGATACATTCCTCAAGGCGGCGCAGAAGCTAGGCGTGGAACCAGGGGTGTGCCTGGTAATAGAGGATTCTATTTACGGTGTAGCGGCAGCGAAAGCAGCCGGGATGAAGTGTATCGCCGTGACCACGAATTACCCTGCGGAAGCGCTGATTGACGCGGATAAGATAGTTGCGAGCCTGGCGGAAGTGAAACTTCCTTAGAACGTGAGGCATCGTAGGGGCGGACCCATGTGTCCGCCCGGTTGATCCTGCCCGACAGTCGAAGACCGAGCCCAGAAGACGAAGGTGGGTGTTCCCCCGTGCCCCCGTTGGGGCACGGCCCAAAAATCGATTCCTAGGATTCCAGCGTAGTGCCCCATTGACAGTTGTCAGGTAATCAATCATAATGTTCTCATCTGGCGGGACGCTGGACTTAGTGAATGACGGCCGTTCAGCGGTAGACCGCCACCATCCCAGACGATATTAGGCGGTCTACGTCCCGTTGCGAATGACGAATCACCTACCCGCTCTTCCTGCCTGGGGCTTCAGTGGCGGAACATTAACTCAAGAGAACAACTCTCATGCAGCGAATTTTCCTCTTGGTGCTTCTGGTTGTTCTTTTCGGGTGCCAGCATGTGGATCTTTGCCTAGATAGAAGCACCAAGGACTACGTCGCTAGCCGGGTTCGGCGCTTGGACGGGATCTACTGTGTTGCTAGCTCCCTTGAACAGGCTACTGAAGAGCGTTGGCGCAGCATCAGCAAGGGGATGGTTCTCTGCGCGAGGGATCACCGTGACGAGTCCAAGAAAGCATATGTATACGTTGCCTCGAATTGCCAACTGTTCTTCCTGAGTGCGAGAATGAGCAGACAAAAAGTTGCGTGGCTCTTTTCACTGGCAGAAATACGCCTTGCCGAGAATGACATCGGGACTACTTTGGCTCTTGTTAATTCACTGTATTTCAATGGCGAGGCGGTAATGGTGGTGGACAAGAAGCATCTGAAGGAGTTGGTAGATGATGACAGTTTCGCTGCTATATCCGAGAGGATCGATGTGAATTCGATTTCAATGAAGGTGCGCGAAAGAGAAGAGAATAAGATAATCGACTTCTTCAGTGTGAGGAACAACGGGCACTTCTACGAAGTGCGGGTGACCGCCGATAAGGAAGGAATAGTGAGGGGCGTTGCTGCGCAGGAGATACTGTGATTTTAATGAGAATAAGATGCGGCCAATCCCCGGCGCGAGGGGGAATGGGGATGGAGGAAGATGGTCACGCCCAAAGGAACGTCTGATATGCGCGGACATTTATCCCTGTCAATAATCCTCTTTTTCTTGGTTGGCTCCATCACTGACGTCTCTGCCCAGATCGGTGGTGTGTGGGCGGAGGCGACGGCAAGCGCGGCTTTCAGCGGAAGATGGGATCACACAAGCGTAGTTTATGATAACAAGATGTGGGTAATAGGAGGATGGACCGGCTCCCCTGGAGGTGATGTATGGTATTCGACGGACGGTATAAGCTGGACAGAGGCGACGGCAAGCGCAGATTTCATCGGAAAAAGTTATCACACAAGCGTAGTTTATGATAACAGGATGTGGGTGATAGGAGGGGGAGGCAGCTTAGGGGCGAATGATGTATGGTATTCGACGGACGGTATAAGCTGGACAGAGGCGACGGCAAGCGCTGGTTTCACTTCAAGACGTGGTCACACGAGCGTGATTTATGATAATAGGATGTGGGTAATAGGAGGAATAGCCGGCTCCTTCAGAAACGATGTATGGTATTCCACGGATGGGGTAAGTTGGACAGAAGCGACGGCAAGCGCAGCTTTCGGCGGAAGATGGAAGCACACAAGCGTAGTTTATGATAACAAGATGTGGGTAATAGGAGGATATGACGGCTTAGAGATGAATGATGTATGGTATTCGACGGACGGTATAAACTGGACAGCGGCGACGCCAAGTGCAGCTTTCACTTCAAGACAGGCTCACAAAAGCGTAGTTTATGATAGTAAGATATGGGTAATAGGAGGGTTTTCATGGATGAATGACGTGTGGTATACTCCGCCTGACCCTACTCCAACCCCAACGCCGACGGTCACGCCCACCATCACTCCTACCCCAGAGCCTCCAAAGGAGGAAGCTTTATTCATCAGCAGGAACATCTTCAACCCAAACGCCGGAGAAACATTGGAGATTAGGTGGGCCGCCCTGGGCCCAGGTAAAGTGTCCCTGGTGATCTACAACACCGCCGGTGAGCTGGTGAGAAGTCTGCTGGAAAAACATATCCCCGGCAAAGGTGTCAGTGAAACAACAACCTGGGACGGCCGCAATGAGAAGGGCGACCTTGTGGCGAGCGGGGTCTACATTGTCTATCTTAAGGGCAGGCGGTCGCATCTTGGGAAGGTAGCGGTGGTTAAGTAGCTGGAATAGGCGTCACTGTTTGGTTGTTACACCAAACTCAATCCCCGGTGCGGAGAGGGTACCAAGAAAGGGGAACGACCATGGCAGACAAGAAGGGCTGGAAGATTAACTGGAAAGCGTTCGGGATCTTTCTGGTTCTCTGCGGTATTGGCGGAGCAGGAATTGGATATGTGATAGGGTTGCTCGATATTCCTCTCGAATCCAGAGGCCCGGTGATTGGTCTATCACTGGCAGTGGTTCTTATCCCCTTGCTGTATTTCTACTTCTTCAAGCACGTCTTCGTTTTTGATTCGCGCAGGAAGAAGGGGAAGTAGCCACCAAACTCAATCGCCGGCGCGGGGGGAGTAAAGCAGTTTCACCACCACCAGCGAAACCACGCACGCCAGGCCGAAGATCAGCAGGGAAGGCGCGTAGCTCCCTGTAGAGTCATAGATCTTTCCCGCCAATGGCGCCGCAATGATCCCGGCGATCCCGTTGGACACGAACAGCGTTGAGTAGACCGAGCCCATATTCTCGGCGCCGTAGACGCGCGCCACTTCTGAAGCGTAGAGCACGAGCGTACCGCCGTAGTTGAAGCCTATCAGCACCGCAAGGGAAAGGAAGAGCACTGGGCTCTTGGGCAGTGTGAGCGCGCCGAATAAGGTCAGCGATACGAGGACAAGCGAGGCAAGGATGGCGTTCTTGCCTCCGACACGGTCGGATACCAGTCCCCAGACTATCCTTCCCGCGCCGTTGAAGGCGGCCAGCAACCCCACGCCCGTAGCGGCAAGATGAGCGTGCAGTCCCCAGGAAAGGCCGATGGGTTTCAGATTGCCGATGATCATCAGCCCGGCGCTGATCGCGGGGAAGATGCCGCAGAATAGTCCCCAGAAGCGGCGCTCGTAGATGTAACTCTTCAGGGGCAAGCCACGATGCTTCCTGGCTTGCCGCGCCGCGGCTGGGTTGACGATGGCTAGGGAGCAGGGCAGTATGATCACCAGGTAGGCGATGCCGAGGATACGGAAGACGTCCAATACGCCGTGGCCGCGGGAGAAGAGCAGCTCCGCCGCAAAGGCGACAAATACCGCTCCCATGCCGTAGCCAGCGACGGCGATACCGGTGACCAGGCCCTTGTGTTTGGGGAACCACTTTACCGAGGCGGCTATGGGTGACATGTAGCCGATACCGGTACCGGCTCCCAGGAAGACGCCGATGAAGAGCCAGAGCGCACGGAAACTGCCATCGCTGTGGCCGGCGAGGATGTAGCCGAGGCAGAAGATCGTGCCGCCAACCAGCGCGAGGGGGCGGGGACCGAACCTGTCCTGCAAGCGTCCGCCGAGCAGGAAGACCACGGTGAAGACGAGGGACACCGTGCCGAAGATCACCTGGCTCTCAGTGACGCTGAGGCCGTGTTGTTCTACCAGCAAAGGGACGAAGACGCTCCAGGCGTAATTGGAGCCGAGACAACATTGCATCAGGACGGCGGCGGTAAGCACGAGGTATTTACGCATGGCATGCTTCCAAGGGAAAACGCCGAGATCTGTTCTCTACAATACCAGAGCAGGTAGAGCCCCGCTTTCACATATTCCTTTGTGGAAGCGGGATGACCCCAGCTTTCGTATTGTTGTAGAAGGAAGCTGTGGCCTCAGTAGAGCAGACGGCTTGCTACGCAAGCCTTAGACCGCCCCGCGCCTGCCCCCATTCCTGTCTTCCGACAGGAAGACATGGGGGCGCGGGGGCTCTGAAGCCGGCGCACAGCGCCGGCTTCACGCCATCCTTATGCAGAACTGGGGGCAATGCGGCACGCAATAGCCGCAGAGGATGCACTTCTCCACGTTGACGACGGCCTTGCCGTCCTTGACCATGAGGGCGGATTGCGGGCAGTTCTCAACGCAGGCGCCATCCCCGTTGCAGAGGCCGGTGAGGATTATCAGCCGCTTCTCCTTTATCTCCAGCGGCTCACGCAGGGCGCGATGCTCGCAGAAATGGACGTTATCGTCCACTTCCTTCTCCTTGGTCATCCCCAGGGCGGCGGTGTGCAGGTCCGGGTTGTCCAGGATGAAGTTCATCGCTTCCTCGTATTCCTGCAAAAGGCATCCTCCCGCGAAAGCTTTCATAGCGTATATCCCCTTGCCGGCGCTAACGGCCTTCTTGATGGCCGCAAGCATCTCCTCTTTCCCCCCGTTGAGAATGCCCATGCCCCTGAAGTTAATCAGCGGATGGATGACGTCTATGGCCGGTTCGGCAGCGGCCGCGTCCACCGCTTTGCAGCAGTGGGTGGCGATGCCAATGGCGCGTATCTTCCCCTTCTCCTTCTGCTTGATCAACGCTTCGATGGCGGGAGCGAACTCTTCGAAAGGGCGCTCGTCACGCGCCGCGTGCAGGTCATAGATGTCTATGTAGTCCCTGCCCATCGCGCGCAGCGCTTCGCCGACGTCTTGCTCCATCTCGGCGGCGGTCTTGCTGGGCGATTTCTGGGCGATCACCGCCTCTGCCTTGTGGCCCTCGATGCCCTCGCGGATGTGCTCGTAGGTGCGGTAGGCCTTGGCGCCGTCGATGAAATTGATGCCCTTTTCCAGGGCCCGGGCGATCACTTTGCCGCCCACCTTAGGGTCGATACCGGCCTGCAAAGGGCCCATGGGCAAGGTGCCAATGCCGATCTGCGATACCTCTATGCCCGTGTCACCCAGCTGGCGCTTCTTCATTTCTTCTCTCCTCCCGTTACGTCCCTGATGCCCACGGCGAGAATGAACCAGAAGACCATTACCACCTCTGAATCACCGAAGGTGTATTCCGTTAGGCCGGAGACGAGAAAAGCCGTGACCGCCCCCATCGCCCCCACGCTGAGGCCGCGGCCAAAGACGTGCTTCGCCGCGCGCAAACGGTGCGCCAACGCCTTAAAGGCCGCGACGAGGATGCAGATGAAAGCCAGCAGTCCCAGCCAGCCACGCTCCACGAGGATCTGGAGGAAGTTGTTGTGCAGATGGCCGAAGGGCTTGTCCTCCGGTATCCCCTCCAGGCGGTAGCCGGGATAAACGGCGATGACATTGTCCACGCCGACGCCCAGGGGATGGTCCTCGAGCATCTTCAGCCCCGCGCGCCAGATCATGATCCTCGTCTTGTTGGAGCCCCGCTCAGGGTCGAAGAAGTTGGCCAGCCGGTCTACCTGCGGGTAGAAGCTGCCCCCGCCGTGGGCCAGGTTCCAGGCGGCAGCCAAGCCGATGACCAGCGCCAGGGCGGCCAGCGATACGATCACGGCGCGCCGCCAGCTGATGAGCAGGCCGACCAGCAGGAGCGCGGCGGCCAGGCCCAGCCAAGCGCCGCGCGTATGGGAGATGAAGATGGCGAGGGGCCAGACCACGAGCGGCAAGAGAGACCAGCGCCGGCGCCGCAGGGGGCGATGGCAAACGTAGAGCGCGAAGAAGAAGGCGTAGCCCATGGCGAGGATCTCACTGAAGGTCTGGGGGATGGAATGGGTGCCCGAGCCCCTTGTCCAGTCGCCGTGGCGGGTGATGTTGTAAGCGTACTTGCCGATGGCGAAGACCGCGTTCAACGTGGCGCCGCACGCGAAGGCGAGGAGCGAATTCCGCACCACACGGCTGTCGCGCAGGTTGAAACAGGCCCAGTAGAAGACCAGCATCAGGCCCAGCGTCTTGAGGATGCCGCCGGGGCTGAAGCCGATATCTACGGCGGCCAGGGATGCGAGCAGGGTCACGGCCGCCAAGAGCAGCACGGCCGCATCCAGGGGGGTGCGGCGCCATTCCCAGCGCTGGGTGATCAACATGCCGCCCAGCCAGAACAGGGCCGACATCGCCCACGCAAACTGGGTCAGGAATATGGAAAAGGCCGCCGCGAAAGCGAAAAGGTAGAGGGAGTATTCGGTGCCTCGCCGTGCTCTCTTAGCGATCCTTTCCATCGACCGGTGTTGCATGATATCTTGAGGCTCCTGGCGGGGGAGTGGATCAACGCGGCATGAGAAGTTCCTTCCCCCGGTCTATTTCACGTATTGGAGCGGCAGTTCCCACAGCCCGAGGAATGCATGGCCTGAGCTGTGCTCGCTGAAGACGGCTATCGGATCGGCGAGGTTAAACGGCGGCATCATCAGGTTGCGGTCGCGGCAACTGCCGGTCCGGCATCCCTGCCGGTTCTTAAGTCCATATCTTCTCAAATGAGTGGTCGTCAACAGGTATTTTGCGTCACTGCGCGAGATATTCTTGAGCGCTTTCCTGATATCGCGGACCGGCAAGTGTTGAAGCGCGTCCCGGCAGAAGACCAAGTCACATTGCGGCAGCTCGTCGCACACCAGGTCTATTAC
>CBDVCL010000093.1:0-7522 GCA_965372475.1 uncultured bacterium
CTCAACTTCCTGCGTATCTTCACGGCTGAGTTGCCAGGCCTCGCGGTTCTTGTAGCTGTCCAGGCTGAACGAGGCGGGCACCTCAAAGTGCGGCGGTTTCTTCTTCCTTAACGCGGGCCCAATGGAAGAGATGCGCGAGAGACGGAATACCTGCTCCCTGCCGCGCAGGTGGCATTTCCCTACCACGTACCACTGGTTGGGCCGGTAGAAGAGGCCGTAGGGGTCCAGGTCACGTTCCGTCATCTGCCGCCGCCATGCCGTGAAGTAGCGCATGTGGATCCGCTTACGCTGCAGGCTCGCGTCCAGCAGGGCGCTGTGTATCTCCGCTTCCCTGGCGGAACTTTCCCCCATGGAGAATATCACGTCCAAGCGGGCGTCATACCCACCCCGCGACTCGTCGAATCCCACGGAGCCAACGCTTATCTTCTGCAGGAGGAACCCCGCTTCCTCCGCGTAATCGAAGTCCTTTATCTCCTTGATCAGCTGACCGAAGGCACGAAGCTGAGCCACCTCGCCGGGGCTTAAGTCGAACTCGCTTACCTGGATGGCGGCGTTGTTGAGCCAGTAACTGTCGCTCTCGGAGATATACGCCAGGGGAATGCCGAGGCGGAGGAGCTCTTTCTTATCGCGCTCGAACATGCGCAGCATCGCGCCCTTCTTGCCGCCGGCCTTTTCCTTGTAGCCGGGGACGCTCTCGAGGATCTCCTCGCGTGTGCAGTAGGCGGGGTACATGTTGCGGAAGTATACCAGGAGCGACAGCAAGCGCCGGTGGCTGGATACCGGTTTCTTTGGCTTTCGCGGCATGGTTCTCCGAAGTCGGAAGCCGGAAATCGGATGTCGGATAGCATCTTCGTTTTCGACTTCCGACTTCCCGTTACTTCTCCTTGTAGTGTTTCTCCGGCAACGACTTCAACACCTCCGCCGCGTATTCGGGCGTGAAGTCCCGCTGCGGCTCCGCCAGCATTTCATAACCGATCATGAACTTGCGCACCGTGGCAGAGCGCAACAGGGGCGGAAAGTAATGCACGTGAAAATGGAAGTCGGGTGACGCCGACTGGTGCATGCCCATCACGTACGGGAAAACGACCTTGAAAAGGTTATCGTAGCGAGTGGTGGTACGCTTGATGATATCGGCCAGCGCGCTCCTTGCCTCGTCAGACATCTCGGTAAGCTGGCCAGTATGGCCGCGCGGCAGAACCAGCGTTTCATAAGGCCAGCTGGCCCAGAAGGGCACAAGTGTCACGAAATATTCGTTTTCGGTGACTATCCTTTCCTGTCGTTTCAACTCCAGCTCAAGATAATCGCACAGCAGACAAGACCCTTTTTCATTCTTGTACGATACGATATTGCCTATTTCTTGAGCCAAGCCGAGGGGGATGGATGACGTGGCCCATATCTGTCCGTGCGGGTGCTGGTTCGAGCAACCTACCAGCTCGCCGCGATTCTCGAAGATAATCACGCTATTTATCTCCGGCTTCGCGCTGAGCTCCCTGTATTGCTCCGTCCACAGCTCGACCACGTTAGCCAGCTTTTCATCTGCCAGCTCAGCGATGCTCAAGTCATGCCTGGGAGAAAAACACACGACCCGGCAAACACCCCGTTCGCTCGCGGCTATCAACAGGTCGTCCTCGCCGACTATTATCCTTGGCGCATCGCTTGCCAGCGCGCTGTAGTCATTATCAAAGACGAATGTCTCCTCGTACTTAGGTGTCCTCTTGCCATTCGCCCGTTCGTTGCCCGGGCAGAGGTAGCACTCGGCATCGTATGCCTCATTGTCCTCTCTTGCCGTTGCCTCGTGCCGTCCGTCCCAGGGCCGCTCCAGGCGGTGCGGTGAAACGAGTACCCATTCGCCTGTGAGCAGGTTCTTGCGCCGATGGGGTTGCTTGCTGAGGCCGTGTTTGATCTCGCTGATGTCCATTATCGTCGTTCGTCCTTTGTCGTTCGCCGTTCATCGCTCGTTGTTCGTCACCAACGACTAACGACCAGCGACTAACGACTGTCTTAACAGCTTACTTCTGAGACCCCATCACTCGTCTCACAAACATAGAACTCCGGCTTTTTCCCCGTAAGCTTCCTATACCCGCTCCCCACCTTTCTAACAAAGCTCCGCACACAATCGTCCCGCACCAGGGATACCGTACATCCGCCAAACCCCGCTCCCGTCATGCGGCTACCCGCCACGCCCCTCTGCGCCAGAGCTAGCTCTACCATCGTGTCCAGCTCGGCGCAGCTCACCTCGTAGAGATAGCGCAGCGAGAGATGCGACAGGACCATCAGCTCGCCAAAACGATGATACCAGTTTTTCCTGCCGCTTCGCAACAACCGCGTGCTCTCCAGCACGCGCTCGTTCTCGTAGATCACGTGCTCCGCCCGCATACGCGCCACGCGCGGCAAAGCATCCTTGTGTTTTCTGAACTCCTTCACCGATACATCCCGCAGCGCTCTTGGCTTGCGCTTCGTCAGCTTGGCAAGCAGGCGCACCGCTTTCTCACAATCAGCGCGCCGCTCGTTGTATGCCGAACCGGCCAATATCCTTTCCTTGCGGGTATTCCCCACGACCAGCTTGTAGCTGCCCAGCCGCAGCGGCACCTGCTTGAAGGCAAGAGAGCGGCAATCCAGCATCAGTGCGTGGCCTTTTTTCGCCCGCGCCACGATGAACTGGTCCATTATGCCACAATTCACGCCCACGAACTCGTTTTCCGCCCGTTGTCCCAGCAATGCCAACTCGCTCAAACCCAGGCGCTGTCCCGAGAGCACCAGCAAAGCCCTGGCGATAAGCATCTCCAGCGCTGCCGAAGATGAGAGCCCGCTTGCCACCGGAATATCGCTCCCTATTACGCCGTTGATGCCGCGCAAGCGCAGCCCTTTCTTCAACAGGGCCCAGGCCACGCCGCGCGGGTAATTACCCCAGGGGTGCTTCGCGTCCTTCTTGATGCCATGCAGCGAGAATTTCACCGCCTGCCTGAAATCCAGCGAGCGCAACACTATCCCGTCGTCGTCGCGCGGCCCGAAACAGCCGCTGATATACCTGTCGATGGCAACGGGCAGTACGTAGCCATCGTTGTAGTCGGTATGTTCACCGATCAGGTTGACCCGGCCCGGTGCGGAGAGGCAAAGGGCTGGCTCTCTCTTGAATCTTCGCTCGTATTCCCTTTTCAGCGCCTTCAAAGTCACAATAACTCCCGCACCAGTAAATCATGCAGCAGGGGGCGCACCGACGGGAAGGCATTGTTAGTTCTCGTCGGATGCACGCGGTTGCTGAGGATAATTATGTAGGCGCCCCGCTTGAAGTCCACCCATAACGACGTGCCCGTGAAACCCGTCATTCCCACCGAGCCTGGCGAGAGCAGGTGGCCTCCCGTGCAGTAACCGCTGATGTTCGTGTCCCAACCAAGCGCCCTGGTACCGCCCGCCTTTGACGGATGGTGCTTGAGGAATTCCCGGTAGCCTTTGCCCAGGACCTTTCCCTTCCCCGCGACGGCGCGCAACATCTCCTGCGCGAAGAGCGCCAAGTCACTCGCGGTGCTGAATAACCCCGCGTGGCCCGACACGCCTCCCATCGCCGCGGCATTCTCATCGTGCACTTCACCCCTGACCACTTTCTTTCGCCAGGGGCATTTCTCCGTGGGCACTATCCTCTTCTTCGCAGCTCCCTTAGATAATGGGTTGAAGCAGGTGTTCTTCATGCCCAGGGGACGGAACAACCGCTCCGCGAGCAAGACATCCAGCGTCACGCCGCTCACCACTTCCGCGACATACCCGCAGAGCATGAAGCCGATATCTGAATAGACCGTCTTCGCCCCCGGCCTGTATTCCAGAGGCAATGCCGTTGCCTTGCCGATTACCGACTGCCGACAACCGACTCCCGGCCCCCGATAGAACGGATGATGCTCCCTGAACCCAGCGCAATGCACCATCGCCTGCCGTACCGTTATCTTCTCTTTCCCCTTCCCCTTCAGTGCAGGGATGAATGTGACGATGCGGTCGTCGAGCCGGAGCCGTTTCTCTGCCACCAGCATGGCGATCGCCGAGGTGGCAGCGACCACCTTGGTCAGCGAAGCAAGGTCATAGATATGATTGGCCGTCAATTTCTCTTTGCGCGGCATGAGCGAAGCGTTGCCGTACGCCTTTCGCAGCAGTACCTTGCCCTTCCTCCCCACCAGCACCACCATCCCTGGCATCACATTGAGTTCGGCCAGGCTCTTCGCAAGTTTGTTGAACACTTTCATAGCCACCTTATGTTGTTGCTCGTTGCTCGCACTTGATTGTCTCGCTCGACGCAAATCCGCAATTCACAATCCGAAATCCGAAATCAATTCTACTCCCAACCCCGCCGCCTCCTTCAAGATCAGCTTCCCCTTCTCAACTTCAACACCCCTTGCCGGATCATTGTTTATCAGTAGGTTCCCGTCCAAGTCGGCATAGTCCGCGAGCGGCGCCAGTTGCGCAGCAGCGCTGATGCCGATGGAGGACTCTATCATGCAACCCAGCATCACCTTCAGCCCGGCGGCGCGCGCCAATCTTATCATCTCCAGGGCGGGGGTTATGCCGCCGCACTTGGCGAGTTTGATGTTGATGCCGTCAACGCACCCCGCCATTTTTGGCACATCCCCCGGCGTGATCACGCTCTCGTCAGCGATTATGGGGACACCCGCTTCACCACGAAGCTGTCTCAAGGCTTCCGTATTCCCCGGTGGCAGGGGCTGTTCAACAAACTCCAAGTCATACTTCGCCAGGGCTTCTATCTTTGCCGCCGCTTCCTCGGACTTCCATGCCCCGTTGGCATCGACGCGTAGCGGCTTGTCTGTCTCTCCCCTTATCGCTTTAAGGATGCCTTCGTCATCATCCGTGCCAACCTTTAGTTTCAAGACAGGATAGTCCGCCGCTTCGCGCACCTTGCGCACCATTCTAGCGGGGGAGTCTATGCCGATCGTAAAGGAAGTGAGGGGCGCCGTTGCCGCGTCCAAGCCAAGCGTGCGCCAAAGCGGCTCGCCCAGCTTCTTGCCCCGCCAATCATAGAGGGCCATGTCCACCGCGGCTACCGCCGCGAGCTGGTCGGGAAACTTGTGCCATAGGTGAGCGCTTATCTCCTCGATATCAGACGGGTCATTGCCGAGCTGTGCCGCGATCTGCTCCAGGGCCTGTAGGGCGCTCGCCTGGTCCTGCTGGTAGTAGCTGTTCGGCGCCGCTTCGCCGTATCCCTTTATCCCCTCGTGTTCCAGGCAGACGATGACATTCTCCGCTGTCTTCCTACTGGAACGCGCGATGGCAAAGGCGTCTTTCAATGAAAGGTCTATGGGCTGCCAGCCAAGCTCCATCTCTCTCCTCCGCACGGGGAGAGTTTACCATTTCAACGAGCAAATTACGAGTGCCCTCTTGGCCCTTCTTCACTACCCCTTGCTTTATGCCGCCACGATTGCTAAAATCTCTCACAGGTATGGTAAAGAAAGGTAAAAGCAGTGACCTGGTGATGGTGATAATCGCCGGGGGAGCGGGTAAAAGATTCTGGCCGCTTTCCACGCCCAGGAAACCCAAGCAATTCCTCACCGATTTCGGCAAACTCTCACTCTACCAGCAGGCCGTCGCCCGCGCCCGGGCTCTGGTGCCCGCCTCGCGCATCCTCGTGATGACTAATTGTGATTTCGGGCGCCACATACGCCGCCAGACGCCCTTGATCCCCAAGGTCAACATCATCCTCGAGCCCTGTCGCCGCGACACAGGCCCCGCCATCGCCCTCGCCGCCGCGGTCGTAAATAACCGTTGGCCGGGAGCCGTGATGGCGGTCACTCCTGCCGACCACTTGGTCAGAGACAAGAAGGGCTTCCGCGCCACCATCCTCGCCGCGGCCAAGCGAGCGCGGCAAGGAGGTCTGGTGACGATCGGCATCAGGCCCTCGTTCCCCGCTACGGGTTTCGGCTACCTGGACCTGGCAAAGCGCCCGCGCGGCAGACTTGAAGTCGTACGCCTTAAGCGGTTCGTAGAAAAACCGGACGAGAAGAAAGCGGCAAAGTTCCTCAAGAGTGGCAACTACCTCTGGAACGCGGGGATATTCGTCTGGAAGACAGAAAGTATCCAGGCAGAGGTGAAGCGCAGCATGCCGGCAACTCACAGACTACTGGGCGGTCTCAACTGCTTCACGGGTGGCGTGGCTTTCCAGAGGCAGGTAACGCGCGTATTCAAAAAGCTTAAGCCCATCTCGATAGACTACGGTGTGATGGAGAAAGCGCGCGAGGTGTGGGTGGTTCCCGCAGCCTTCGATTGGAGTGACGTTGGCGGCTGGCAGGCGATACGCGAACTGATCACCTGCGACAAGGACGGCAATTACCTCAGGGGCAGGATCGTATCCGCGGGGAATAAGAACACTGTGATGTTCTCGAACGACCCGGATGACATCCTTCTCTGCGCCGGGGTCAAGGACCTGATAATCGTCAATACCCCGCACGGCACGCTGATCTGTCACAAGGACGCGGCGGAGGGTATTAAGTCGTTGGTGGAGGACATCTTGAAGGAATGACAGGGTTGTTGCTAGTTGCTCGTTGCTCGTTGCTAGCACAATGTGCTCAACAGGAAACTGCCCAGCGACCAGCAACAGCACTATGGTGTGAAAAAGGGCCGCTACTTGCGGCCTTTTTCAATCATACACGTAGCGTCAATCCCTCCCCTTGTATTATATATAGTAGTTAACTTCATATAGCGGGGCTTCACCGCCTTCCAGATATCCTTGAAAAGGCGGTTCGTGGCGTCCTCCTGGAATATACCCACGTTACGGTAGGAAAGCAGGTAATATTTGAAGGACTTCAGTTCTATGCAGTAACCGGCGGGAACGTACTCTATCACCAGCCTCGCTATGTCGGGAAGGCCGGAATAAGGACAGACCGCGGAGAATTCCGCGGTCTTATACTCTATGTACTGCTTCTCCCCTCGATAAGGGAACTTCTCTAACAAGCTTGGATCGATCTTTTCAGGGCCATCAAACTCAAGCGTGCGGCCCTCGGCGCGAGGCATTCTTTACTCCTTTTGGATACTGGGCTACTTTCGCTCGCCGAGTAGGCTGAAGCGGGTGTCGGTTATCGGTTATCGGATATCGTGCCTTAAGTGACGACCACCGATTCCCGACCACCGACAATCGAGATATTACGGCCTCTGCGGGCAAAATCACCCACTACCTCCTTTTGCCGGGGTTTCAGCTTCGACGCTTCCGCCGCACGGCCTTCTTCTTCCTCCTCACCAGCTTGCTACGCCCACCGATCACCTTCTTGGGCGCCTTGGATATTATCTTCAGGTACTTGGCGGTCTCCTCGTTATACCTCTGGCATTCCTTCTCATACGCTTCCAGGGCACGGAAATGCCGCTCGCACGATTTCATATAGGAGTTTATCGCCTTGAGCAGGGCCTTTTCCTTGGCTGTCGGTCCTGCGCGCTTCTTCCCCTTCTTCTTCTTGGCCATCACTCTCCCCTTTCTGTTTCCGGCCCCACAGCTTACCACGTCGCCTGTTTCAGTGTCAACCCGGTTTGCATTCCT
>CBDVCL010000094.1:0-7502 GCA_965372475.1 uncultured bacterium
CGTGGACGAGCTAACAATGTCGAGGGCGTTCCAAGGCAGAGGGGCGATGTAGTCTTGCGTTGCGGGCAATGCACCTCGCACGTCCAACGTCGAATGCCTAGAGGCCTAATGCCTGGCTGATCGTGGTAGCTTCTAGTTCTTTCGCGTCCAGGTAGCCGCGCGCATGGGCCGCGGTCGCCTTGAAGGTATCCACGTGCCTGCCCTCGACGTTGTGCCAGCCGAGGTGGCACCAGTCGCCCTCGACGGCCGCCTTGTCGATGACCGCCTTGATGTCCTCCAGGGAGCTATTGTACTGCTCCATGTCGTAGCACTCACAGCCGAAGCGTGGGAACTCGTGCGGGTCGAGGGGCAGCTTGATCGCGTCGCCGTGGCCCCCCGACATGTAGGCGTGATAGGTCGCCCTTACGGCCTTGTCAAAATCGGAGCCCTTCGCCAGCATCTCCGGTTGTTTCTCCTGCCAGGGGCCGCCGGGAGCGATGAAGACCTTTGGCGGGAAGCCCTTATCGGTGAGTATCTGCTTGGCCTCTACGACCTCTTTCTCGATCTTTTCGGGCACCATGTCCCAGAGGTCATGGTTGCGTGTGTGGGAGCACACTTCCCATCCCGCATCGACCATCTCCTTGATCTGCTGCCAGCTGTAGTAGTCCTGCTTGCCGACGCGGTCAGTGACCACCGCAAGACATCCCAGCAACCCGTTATCCTTGAGGATGGGAAAGGCGTTTGCATAGGTGGTCAAAAGACCGTCGTCAAATGTAAAGGTGATCTTCGTCTTGCTGATGATACCGCTCCCTTCTGTAATGAGAAAAGGGACAGGCGAAGCGTCACCTGTCCCTCTTCGAGACGAATATCTTACTTTGTCTTGAAGGCGCTATAGTCGATCTTCGCCAGTTCGGAGAGATAGTGCCAGCGTTGGTCGGCGAACTGTTGGCCCAGGCCGATGAGATGCTCGTAGCGCTCGGGATTGAGGCGCTTCAGCTGGCGGAAACGGTTCTCACCCGCCGCGTAGTCGGCGATCTTGATCTTCGGCGCCTGACTGTCGAGTTGCAGGGGATTCTTCCCCTCCTTCAAATTGTCGGGATTGTAGCGAAGCAGGGGCCAGTGTCCCGATTCGACAGCCGCCTTCTGCTCGCCCAGGCTCTTGGTCATATCGATGCCGTGGGCGATGCAGGGAGAGTAGGCGATGATGATCGAGGGGCCGTCGAAGGCTTCTGCTTCGATAAAGGCCTTTACCGTCTGGTTGGGGTTTTGGCCAACGGCTATCTTGGCGACATAAGCGGTGCCGTAGCACATCACCATCATCGCCAGGTCCTTCTTGCCCACGGGCTTTCCCGCCTCGGCAAAACGGGCAATGGCGCCGATCGGCGTCGCCTTGGACGCCTGGCCGCCCGTATTGGAGTAGACCTCGGTATCGAGCACGAGCAGGTTGACGTTGGAATCCTGGGCCATTATGTGGTCGAGGCCGCCGTAGCCGATGTCATAGGCCCAGCCGTCACCACCCACGCCCCAGACGGACTTCTTCACGAAGGAATCGGCAATGCTCAAGAGGGCCTGTGCCTTGTCGTCCTTCGCCACTTTCAACATCTTCTTCAGCTGGTCTACCTTACCCCTCAGTTCCTCGAGGGAGACCTGTGTGGATTGGTCGTGGCCCTTGATATCCTGCAGGAGATTCTTCAGCTTGGCGTCCTTGGAGCTCTTGATCAGCTCGTCGGCGAGGTTCTGCGCGTTGGTAGCGGCCATGTCCACGGATAGGCGCATGCCGTAGGCGATCTCCGCGGTGTCCTCGAAGAGCGAGTTATTCCAGGTGGGGCCGCGTCCGTCTTCCCTTTGGCAATAGGGCGTGGTAGGAAGGTTGCCGCCGTAGATGGAAGAGCAACCGGTGGCATTGGCCATGATCGCGCGGTCACCGAAGAGCTGGCTCATCAACTTGACATAGGGGGTCTCGCCGCAGCCGGCGCAGGCGCCAGAGAATTCGAAGAGGGGACGGATGAACTGGCTGCCCTTAACACTGGCGCGGTTGATGATCTTCTCTTCCGCCTCGGGCAACTTGAGGAAGAACTCCCAGTTCTCGCTCTCTTGCTTGCGCAAGGGGATCTGCGCTTCCATCTTCAGTGGCTTCTCGCCCTTGGTGACGGGGCAGAAGAAGACGCAGTTGGAGCAGGAGGTGCAATCCTCGGGCGAGACTTGCAGGGAGTACTTCATGCCCTTGAAGGTCGGTCCACCGAGCGCGTCGCAGGACTTGAAAGTCTTGGGAGCGTCCTCGAGGTGCTTGGGGTCGTAGACCTTGGGGCGGATCACGGAATGGGGGCAAATAAGCGAACAGCGTCCGCACTGGGTGCAAGTCTCGGTGTTCCAGACGGGGATGTGCGTAGCGATGTTGCGTTTCTCCCACTGCGTGGTGGCCGTGGGCCAGGTGCCGTCATCAGGCATCTGGGAGACCTTCAGCGTGTCACCATCCTGCCTGATGATCGTGGCGGTCACGTCCTTAACGAACTCGGGCGCCGCGTCCGGTACGATGGGAGGCAGGCTGAGCTTGCTGGTGGCCTGCTTCGGGTACTTCACCTCGTTCACCTGTGCCACGCCGGCGTCGCAGGCCTTGTTATTCATCTCGACGACTTGGGGACCCTTGGAGCCGTAGGTCTTCTCTATCGCCTTCTTGATCGCGCCGATCGCCTGATCCTCGGGCATGATCTTGGAGATCTTGAAGAAGGCGGACTGCATGATGATGTTGATGCGCGCCCCCAGGCCCAGGTCCTCGCCGATCTTTCCGGCGTCAATCACATGGAACTTGGCCTTCTTATCGATGAGCTGTTGCTGTACCTCCCGCGGTATCTTGTCCCATACTTCCTTGGCCCCGTAGGGAGCGTTGAGCAGGAAGGTGCCGCCCTCTTCCAAGGAACGTAGCATGTTGTACTTCTCGAGGAAGCTGAAGTTATGGCAGGCGATGAAATTAGCGCAGGAGATGAGGTAAGGCTTGCGGATCTGGCCCTTGCCGAAGCGCACATGGGAAGTGGTGATTGCTCCTGCTTTCTTGGAGTCATAGACGAAGTAGCCCTGGGCCTGGTTGTCGGTGTTATCGCCGATGATCTTGATCGAGTTCTTGTTGGCGCTGACCGTGCCGTCGGCACCAAGGCCGTAGAACATGGCGCGGTAGACATCCCCTTCGCAGTCGAAGGAGGGGTCATAATCAAGGCTCAGCTTGGTGACGTCGTCATTGATGCCAATGGTGAACCTGGTCTTGGGCTTGTCCCTGGCCAGCTCGTCATAGATGCCCTTGGCCATGGCGGGGGTGAATTCCTTGGAGGAAAGGCCGTAGCGTCCGCCGATGATCGTCGGCTTGCCGGCAAAAGGAGCACTGCCGTCGGCAATGGCGTCGAAAACGGCGTTGACCACGTCCTGGAAGAGAGGTTCACCAAGCGAACCGGGTTCCTTGGTGCGGTCCAAAACGGCGATCGACTTCACGGTCTTGGGTAGTGCGCCGAGGAACGCCTCGGTGCTCCAGGGACGATAGAGCCGTACCTTGACCAGGCCAAGCTTGGCGCCCTTTTTGTTGAGTACCTCGACCGTTTCGGCGATGGGCTCGCAGCCCGAGCCCATGCAGATGATCACACGCTCCGCGTCGGCGGCGCCCTCATAGTCGAAGAGCTTATATTCGCGCCCGGCGACCTTGGCGAACTTGTCCATCGCCTTCTGTACGATGTCCGGGCAGGCGAGGTAGTACTTGTTCACCGTTTCGCGCCCCTGGAAATAGACATCTGGGTTTTGCGAGGTACCACGCACCACAGGGCGGTCAGGTGACATGCTGCGTGCCTGGTGCGCCTGCACCAGCTTGTCGTCTATCATCTCATGCATCTGGTCAAAGGAGAGCTCGTTGATCTTCTGCAGTTCGTGCGAGGAACGGAACCCTTCGAAGAAGTGGACGAAAGGCACGCGCGATTCCAGTGTCACCGCCTGGGCGATGGGGGCGAAATCCATCACCTCTTGGATCGTGGCTGAGCAGAGAAAGCCAAAGCCGGTGGTGCGGCAGTTCATCACGTCAGAGTGGTCACCGAAAATGGAAAGCGCCTGGCAGGCGAGGGAACGCGCGGAAACATGGAATACCGTGGGCAGGAGTTCTCCCGCTATCTTATGCATGTTCGGTATCATCAAGAGCAGTCCCTGGGAAGCGGTAAAGGTCGAGGTGAGTGCGCCGGTGGAAAGCGCGCCGTGCACCGCTCCCGAAGCGCCCGCCTCGGATTGCAGTTCACGCACCAGGGGCACTACGCCCCAGATGTTCTTCTCGCCGCGCGCGGACTTGGCGTCCGCTTCCTCTCCCATGTTCGAGGAGGGAGTTATGGGATAGATCGTCATCACCTCGTTGGTGGCGTGGGCTACGTGGGCAACGGCGAAGTTGCCGTCATAGGGGACCATCTTCTGGGTCTTTGTCTTCTTCTTTGACTCCTTGATCTGGGTCTTCGGCGGCATCTTATGGCTCCTTTCTTCAGGCATGATAATTCATACTTAATGATGGGTTTCAAACAGGGGAATAGTCTAGTCATTCTGCGAAACAAGGTCAAGAGATTTCTCTGGCGGCACTTCGATCTTCACAACGAGCATTCGGATGGGAAGATGGTCTAGCGGCGGCTTTTCCTGGCTATTGACAGGAAGGTCGACTTCCAAACGATGCGGTCAGTTAGGCTTCGCATCAGGAAACGCTTGAAGGCCCCTTGTCCCGGGCGGACGGGATGGCCGCTCCTCGTGTGCGCGACGGCAAAGCCTGCTCGGTCCAAGATGCGCTTTAAGACGGGAGGCGTGAAATACCAGAGATGGTGATCGGTGTCATAGTAGGAGCCGATTCGTTGCCGTTTTAAGCCGAGACGCTCCAAGAAGAACTTGAAGGTGGCACTGCGCGAGCGGATGTTTGGCAGCACGAGCAGGAATATGCCTTCGTCGCGAAGCAAGGAGTGTATCACCTTGAGATAGGACCCCGGGTCCTTGACGTGTTCCAAGACGTGGTGCACTGTGATCACGTCGAAGCTACCATTGTCCCAGCCTGTTTCGCTGAAAGTGCCGCAACAGACCTTGACGCCGGTCTTGTCGCTGGTTCTCTTCGCAAGCTCGGCATCAATCTCGTATCCTTCTGCCTGCCAGCCGCGCTCACGCGCCGCCCGCAGCAGGTGTCCCTCGCCGCTGCCGACGTCCAGCAGGCGGCCGGGGGAGCGGTATCTTTCTACCAGGGATAGGTAGTAGTGATGGCAGTAGTTGAGGGGGGCATCCCAAGCTGGTTCTTCGGCGGAATAGCCGTCGTAGTATTGCTTGAGATGCTCGTTGGAATACTGGGGGTTAAGGAACTGTACGCCGCAGGCGCGGCATCTGAAGATCGACCGCCCATTGAAATCGCGGAAGTAAAAGGATAGGTCCTTCGCGCCGCAGAGAAGGCATTCTTTGAGCGGCGCGTCAAAAGTCCTTGTGTCTTGTCTTTTCGGCATGAGCGTGGTTTACATGCCTTTGTATAGCGTCAGGTTCCTTACATAGATGAAAGAATTGGCGGACATACCGAGGATGAAGACCAGGCTCTGGATATGGATGGAATAGACGAGCAGGCCAAGACTGCCGATGATCGAGAGGTACCAGAAGGATTTCGGTACAACGCTGCGTTTCTCGCGTTCAGACACGATCCATTGCACGATAAAGCGGGCGAAAAAAGCAAGTTGGAAGGTTAAGCCGAAAAGCACCCAGGGATCCCGCAAAGAGGAAAGGCTTATGTTCTCCATTAGAGTTTCCTTTCTGAATGTTCAGTTGTTAATCGCTGCTCTTGCTGCCGCCGGGTTGGGCCAACAGCAGGATATACTCCCTGTGTTCCGCAAGGAAACGGGTGAGTTTCCCGTCGCGCAGGCTAGCGAGGAGCTTTTCTGTTATGCCCGCTCCCTTGAGTTCGTAGCCGTAGCGGCGAGCAAGAACCGTAAGACGCTCACGCTCGGGGGCGGGCCGTTGATTAAGGGAACTCTCCGGCATTACGATCAGGGCATCAGGCGCGGCAAGGCCAAGCGCAGGCAAGAAATCCGGCTCCTGGTCGAAATGCCAGGGGCTATAGGTGAAGACGGGCAGACGGCCGACGTGCGGGGCGAGGAAAGTGCGGGGCCTTTCACGCATGTCTATTACAGCGTAGCGGGTGCGAGGCGACCCAGCGGCGGACAGGTCCGCCGCTATCGCTTCGAGCGGTTGGGGCTTTATCGAGGGCAGCAGGGCAAAGGTGCAGAAGCTTATCGTGGCCAATATAACCAGGCAGAACGATACGATGGCCTTGAGCAGGGCGCCGCGGCGGGAAAAAGCGAGGGCGAACACACCACCCACCATCAAGAGGAGCCCGAGCAGGGCAAACCTGGTGGTGACGCCCGGGAAAGAGTCGAGAAACAAGGGCAAAAGGACAAGGGGCAAGAAGAGGAGAAAAGCGGAGGTGACGAGAAGGTTGGAGAACAGCCTCAGGCGTTGGGGGCGAAGGTCCGCGAAACGGCTGAAGTGGTGCGCGCATAAAAGAGAGAAGGGCACGCTCAGCGGCATAAGGTAGCGATAACCGGGAGGCCCGATGAAAACGGCGTAGAAGGCGAGAGGAAAGGCGAGATAGGAGAGAAGAAGGATCCGTCCCGGCCAGGGCTTAGGGGAAGGCCGCGAGGCGAAGGGGAGGAGAAAGACGGACCAGGGCAGTGAATAGCGAAGGGCGGCGCCCAGGTAGTAGAGAAGATTATGCAGGAGACGTGACGGATGCAGCAGGGGCCCTCCCGCTTCGCGCTGTATGATATGGTCGGTGAAAGCGCTTCCGTGTTCGACCAGCATATAGGCGTACCAGGGCACCGCCAGCAACAGGAGGACGACGGCGTTCCAGGGGTTGAAAAGGGGTTTGAAGCGCGGCCAATTGTCCGCCCGTTTGCGATTCAAGACGGCCACGCCGCCGACGATCAAGATGATGAAAAGAAAAGCGACAGGGCCCTTGGTCATCAATGCCAGGGCGGAAAAGACACAGCACCATAAGTAGGGCCGGTGCTTGCCTCCCTGCTTGTATCCCCTGGCGAAGTGGTATATCGCCAGGAGGATGAAAAGGCTCATGGTCATGTCGGTCACTGCTACGCGGGCGAAGGAGATAAAGAGCGGACTGGCAGCGAGGAGAAGGGAGGCAAGTAGGGCCGGTTTTCGCGAGGAAAAGAGCACCTTGCCGAGGCGATAGCAGAAGAGGAGAGAAATGGCGGCAGCGATGATACTGGGCAAACGCCCGGCGAAAAAGGAAACGCCGAAGACCCGGTAGGAAATAGCAACGAGCCAATAGAAGAGAGGGGGGTTTTGGAAACGAGGCGCGCCGAACTCATAGTGGGGCGTGAAGAAATCGCCTCCCTCCAGCATCTGCATCGCCGAATAGAGGTAGTAGCTCTCATCGCCGTGGTAGGGAGAACTATGGCCAAGGCCTGGTAGATAGAAGATGAAAGGGAGCAGCAAGAGGCACGCGGTTATTACCGCTTCCTGCCGGGATTCGG
>CBDVCL010000095.1:0-7492 GCA_965372475.1 uncultured bacterium
CTCTTTCAACAGCGCTTTCATTTCCCGCTCGTTCTTCTCCATGAGCGTCTCCGTGCGCAGGCCGGTCCGCCTCTGCTCAATGAATTTCGCCTGGGCTTCCCCGTATGCGGCGCATTTCTCATCGAACACCCGGATCCTCTCAACCACGGCCGGGTCATCCTTGTAACCAGACCACTCAGCGCGCCACATCTTCCATTCCACCTCGTGCTTCAGCTTCTCGCAGAAAAGGCCGAACTCCAGCACCTCGGCCTCCAGTTCTGCTCGCTTCTCCTCCGCCGCCACCCGCGTGCCTTTTGACACGGCCGCGGCATAGACCCGGAGCGCTTCCCCCACAGCCGATATCTTTTCCTCGAACTTAGCGCTCAAGCCGTCGCTCGCCAAGCCCGGCGTCTGCACCACCTCGTTCTCAAACCATCTCTCGAACCTGGCGAGGCCTTTTATTGCCTCCTCTATCTTCCTTGCCCGCACTACAAGCGTCCAGGTCAACCAGTTCAGTTCATCCCGTTCCTCGTTTAATATCCGCCAATCGTCCGTCCCCGCCCTCTCAAGCGCGAAGAACTTCGCCCTCTGCTCCGTTTCCCTGTCAAACGCCGCCCGGTAGACATTGAGGGCCAGCTGGTGCAATTCCATCACGCTACTGATCTTCTCCGCTCCCGCCGCACCCCGCGCGAGGGGAACACTCCCCAGGAGCGAGACAACGGCAAGTACCATCAAACATCTGGTTCCTCTCGGCATCATTCTATCCTCCTTTTTATCCTCTTCGATACCCATTAGGGCGGTTGCCATCTTATCACCAGGGGAGAGGAAAGACCACCGGTTTTTCCGACGCGTCGCGCCGTATTTCGAAGCACGAAGGAAGTGAGTCGAAGGGCTGGTAGCTAGGGGTTGGAGTTGTGAGTTGTGAGTTGTGAGTTATGATTTCCGACTTCCAACCGCCAGGCCAGACTGGGTAAGCACGAGAGGAACTTCCCGCTTGGCGGCATCAAGCGGCACGATTGCGCCGTGGTCAAGCTGACGCCGCTCTGATCAGCGGCGCCGGTATGCTTCCTGCCCCTTCACCGCGTCGATAAAGGCGAGCATGTTCTCGAGCGGCACGTCTCCTTCCACGGCGTGCGCGGGGGCGAAGATGTATCCTCCCTCGGCACCCAGCGCGAGCAGTTTTCTCGTTTCCTCCCGCACCTCGTCTGCAGAGCCGTAGGGCAATATCTTCTGCGTGGAGAGCCCGCCGTGAAAGGCGAGGCGTCCGCGGTAACGGGGCAGCAGTGCCGCCACGTCCATCACTTCGGGCTGGAAGGGATTGAAACAATTCAGCCCGATCTCTACCAGCTCGTCAAAGAGCTCGTCCACCTTGCCGCAGGAGTGGATCATCACCAGTTTGCCCGCCTCACGCACCACGCCATACATTCGCGCCAGCTGGGGCTTGATCAACTGCCGCCATATCTCCGGCCCCATCTGCAGGCCGCTCTGCTGCCCCCAGTCGTCACCGAAGTAGACGGCGTCTATGTCGTATTCCAGGGCCTTCTTCACCTGGGCGATGTCGTAGTCGGCGATGGCGGCGAGTAGTTGCCGCACGAAAGCGGGGCGCTCGATGAAATCCATCATCAGGCTCTCCATGCCGCGCATCGTCCAGGCCCGCTCGTAGAGGGAGAAACCTATCTGGAAGACACGGCAGCGGTCGCCGTACGCCTCTATCCTCGCGGGGACGTCCTGAAAGAAACGTCCGTCCAGGGGGTCGGGGAACTCGTAACCCGCCAGGGACGGTTCGGGCAGGACGCAGTTCTCGACGTTGCCGATGTCCTTGTCGACACTGCGGTCCCAGATAACGCCGAAGACGTCGCGGTAGCGGTCATCCCCCAGCTCGTCAAAGAAGCCGACGCCGTTGCCGAGGTTGAGGAGATGGTTATCGAATTCCCCCTCGAGGCGCTCGGCGCCGAAGTGCGCCGCCAGCTTCTCGTAGGCCTCATGGGTGAAGCCAAAATGCCAGGGCACATAGGGAGGGCGCTTTCCCTCCAGGGCCGTGCGTACGACTTCGCGCTTGCTCGCCATGCTCGCTACGCTTCTCCCACCTGGCTAGACCCGTAGGGGCGTATTGCAATACGCCCCTACGCTTGATTCGGCAATACTACACCCACCTGTCGTCGCTTTCCAACGGCACGAAGCCGCGGCGCATCGTGTTCTCCGTCACGGTGCGCGGGTCCATGAACTGCAATAGGTAATCGGGGCCGCCCGCTTTGGAGCCGACGCCCGACATCTTGAAGCCGCCGAAGGGCTGGCGCTCCACTAACGCCCCCGTGATGCCGCGGTTGATGTAGAGATTGCCGATGCGGAACTCCCTGCTCGCCAGCTCGATGTGCTCGGGGCTGCGCGTGAACACCCCTCCCGTCAAGGCGAAACGGGTAGAGTTCGCCCATTCTATCGCCTGGTCGAAGTCCTTCGCCTTCATCACCGCAAGCACCGGGCCGAAGACCTCTTCCTGGGCGATGCGGTGTTTCGGCGTGACGCCCCCCACGATGGTGATGGGGCAGTAGTATCCCTTGGCGGGGACCTTCCCTTCAAAGAGCAGTTTCCCTTCCTTCTTGGCGATCCTCGCGTATTCCAGGATGCTCTTCTGCGCGCTCGCGTCTATCACCGCGCCCATCTTGCAGGACGGGTCCTCGGCGGGGCCGATCTTCCACGACGCGGCCGCCTCCACGAGGCGCTTGGTGAAGCGGTCGTATATCCCCTCCACGACGATGACGCGGGAGCAGGCGGAGCATTTTTGCCCCTGGTAGGTGAAGGCGGAGTCCATGATCGCGGGGATGGCCTGGTCGAGGTCGGCGTCGTTGTCCACGATAAGGCCGTTCTTGCCCCCCATCTCGCACACCACCCGCTTCACGGAGGGCTGGTCGGGCGGCGTCACCCCCGCGCGTTCGATGATGCGCAGTCCCACCTCCATTGAGCCGGTGAAGGCAATCAGGGCTATCTTGGGATGGTCGACGAGGTAGTCCCCCATCACCGAGCCGCGCCCCGGGCAGTAGTTGAAGACGCCGGGCGGCAGTCCTGCTTCCTCGAGGATCTGCTTCAGGTTGTAGCCGATCACGGGGCTCTGGTTCGACGGCTTGAAGACGACGCAGTTCCCCGCGACGATGGCGCCCGAGACCATGCCGCAGCTGATGGCGAGGGGGAAATTCCAGGGGGAGATCACCGCCGCCAGGCCCTTGGGCTGGTAGAAGTAATGGTTCAGCTCGCCGGGAGCGTTGCCGAGGCGCCGCGGCGTGCCCAGCCTCACCATCTCCTCGGCGTAGTAATCCAGGAAATCGATCGCCTCTAAGACGTCGTTGTAGGCCTGGCGCCATTGCTTGCCTGCTTCCAGGATCTGCCAGGCGCAAAGCTCGTAGATGCGCTTGCGGGCGATCGCCGCCGCCCTGTGCAAGTACTCGGCCCGCTCCCTTGGCGGCACGTTGCGCCACTTGATGAAGGCCTTCTCCGCCGCCGCCATCGCCCGGTCTATCTCGCCTTTGCCCGCCTGGCAGACCTTGCCGATCACCACATCCGGGTCGGCGGGGTTCACTGAGTCGATCACGTCCTTCGTGGTGACGTCCTTGCCGTCGATGTAGAGGGGGTAGAGCTTGCCCAGCTGTTTCTTCACCCCCGCGATAGCGTCGCTGAAGGACTTCCTTGTCTTCGCCAGGCTTAAGTCGGCCATCGGCTCGTTACGGAAAGCCGCCGCCTTATCCGTCTTCTTTGCCCGCGCCGGCTTTGCCCTCGCCAGGGTCTTTTTCGGGTCCTCCAGCAAGCGGTCCATCTCCACACCGTCCACGAAGGTCTGCCGCACGAAGGACTCGTTGGAGGTGTTCTCCAGCAGGCGTCGGATCAGATAGGCCATTCCCGGCAGCATCTCGCCGTGCGGGCAGTAGAGCCTGACCCTGTCCGTGAGCTTCAGGAGCGCCTTGCGGAAGGGCTCGGCCATGCCGTGCAACACCTGGAACTCGTAGCGGTCTTCGGGCACCTTCATCGCCTTCGCCATCTCCATCACCGCCACTATCGACCTCACGTTGTGGGAAGCGCAGGCGAGGTGGCAGATGTCCTGGTTGGCGAAGATCTTCTCCACCGCATTCTCGTAAGCGACATCGCTCTCGGACTTGACGGTATAGACGGGAACGTCCCAGCCACACTGGTGCGCGATCACCACCTCGTAATCCCAGTAAGCGCCCTTGACGAGGCGAATAGAGATAGGAAGGTTCTCCCGCCGCGCCCAGGCCAGCAGGCCGTCCAGGCCCTCCTCGTGGTCCTTGAGGTAGCACTGCAGGGCGAGGCCGAGGTGGGGGTAACACCTGAACTCCTTGTCGCCGCGCAGGCGCTTGTAAAGCTCTATGGTTATGTCCCGCAAATAGCTGTGCTCAATGTCTATGCACATGAAGCCGCCCATCTCTACCACCTTGCGATAGACGGGCTTGATGCGCTCAAGCATCCCCGCCAGCGTGCCTTCAAAGTCGGCCACGTCGGCGAGGGAATAGAGCGCGGAGGGCTTGATGGATATGTTGCACTTGGGAGCACTGCCCCAGTCCAGGCCGTCCCCGCCCTTGCCGTGCGGCTGCCACTTTTCCTGCGCCGCGGCGACGGAATCCAGCAGTTCCAGGTAGGTGGCGACGTAGCTGTCCGACTCCCCCTCGGTGATCGTCGCCTCGCCGAGGATATCCAGGGTGAAGGTGTATTTCTGGTCGCGCAGTTTCTTCAGGCTCTTCACG
Organism: uncultured bacterium; assembly: GCA_965372475.1. Lineage (GTDB taxonomy): Bacteria > Oederibacteriota > JAUXIB01 > JAUXIB01 > JAUXIB01 > CBDVCL01. The sequence goes on from CBDVCL010000095.1 coordinate 4,728, forward strand.
GTATCCTTCTCCGTACTGCCGACGATGAAGAGCCGTGCCATCGTCTCCAGGTTCTTGCGGATCGTCTTGCCCAGCACCTTCATGCCGAGCTTGCCGCCCAATGCCGAGGACTTGGCGCCCAGGCGTAGCACGGCGGGGACGCTGTCGCCCTTGCCGAAATACTCGCGGATATGATGGCCCAGTGCCTCCTCCGTCTTCAGATAGGGCAATACGTCGATGAAGCGGAAGAGCTGGACCTTGAAGTCCTCGTTCTTCATGCTCCAGTCCATCACCTTGCCGACCCACCAGCCCTTGTTGAAGACGGAGGGGTTCTCCTTGCCGACCGCCGTGAAGAACTCCTTGCCGCGCGCCTTGATCCTGGCTTCCAACTGAATCTTATTCACCGTTTGCCTGCCTTTCCTGGTTTGGTAGTGGGTTACTTTGGTTCGCGGAAGCCGCGGAAGCTTCGCGGAGACCGCGGAAAACGACTTCGAGATTCAAAGTAGCCCATTACCCTCTTGGCTGAACCAGCTCAACGAAGGGAGAAGTATAGCATGAATCGTTGTTTGTTGTCCTCAAATCTCCCTCAGCACAGGTGGTAGACGGTAGACGGCATACAGTATACGGGGAGGCGTCAATCCAGCCCCCATCTGCCAACGACCTCAATAGTCCCGTCAGCACGTGCGCATCTTCAAACAACGCCTCGGGAGAATCATCCCGCACGAACTCCAGCAACGCCCAGTGGTCGCGGCCTGTTGAACGCGCCATTTCCAGGTAGCCCTGCCATTCGTCCTTGCCATCCGCAAGAGGCAAGCGCTTGTTCTCGCCGTCCTGCTTCGCCCATTGAAAGACGTGCAGGTTGCTAAGATGGGGAAGCATCTGTTCCAGGCTCCCCTGCCTATCATCGGAGGATAACTCGGGGGGGGGTTGCCAGTAGCAGCTGATATCCTCGTGTCCTACTGCTTTGAGCAAAGCCAGAGCGGAAACAGCGCTGTCGGCGAGACTGCCGTTGTGGAATTCGTAAGCTATGGCGATATCATCGGCGCACGCCATCTCGGCGATGCGGCGCGTCTCGTCGGCTATCTTTTTCTTATAGTCCTCATCCGCATCCGCCGAGCTTCTCTCCCCTGCCCAGACGCGTATCATCGGCGCTTCGAGCGCGCGCGCCGTGGCGAGAACGCCCTCAAACGGCTCGTCCGAACCTACCTTGTAGTAGGAACCGTAGGAGGACACCTTCAGCCCCGCGTCCACCGTGAGGCGCCGCGTCTCCCGCGCGCCGCTCACGTCGGCGTGCGGCACGTGCACGTCGCCACCCCACTCGATGCCCTGGAGTTCCGCCCGTTTCGCGACGTCTATGACATCAATGGGGCCGAGGCCGCGAAAAGTAATGGAACATAAGCCTATCTTGATCATCGCTGCCATGGTATACGGAATACAGTAGACGGTAGACGGGGCGGCGTCATTCAAGACCCCATCAACCATCTTCTATCTGCCATCTGCCAGCCAAATGGGACTGCTCCAGGCGCGCGCTCCCGACGCACAGTCCACGCGCGCATAGTAATAGGCGGAGTCGGCGAGCGGCGCCTCATCGGCCAGTTCCACGTCCACCTGCCAGTCACCCACCTTTTCGCTCGCTATCTCTTCGCCGTTGCGCACAAGGACGATGAAGTCTATCTCCCCTGCCGCGGCCGCGCTTATCTCAAACCGCCTGGGGCCCTGCGCCGCATCGGTGACGGCGCCCATCCCCGCGCCGTTCATCCTGCAATCAAGAAGGATCCTCTCGCCGCTCGTGGCGTAGCATCGCCGCGCCGCCAGCCCTTTGAATACCTCCTCACGGTTGAGCGCGGCGACGCGCACAGCCGTGAGGCCGGTCGGCCTGTCGATGTGGCCGGGTTCCACCCCCTGCGTCGCGCAGAAGGTCAAAGTCGCGTGCGTATCACTGCCGCCGATGAAGCCGAGCTTCATCCCCTTCGCCAGCAGATCGCGCGCGTAGCTGGGGCCGTCGTGTACCTCCTGCAGCGGCATCGGGTTGCCGCGATACTCGGAACTGCCCCACTTAGAGTGTATTTCGATAAGCGGCATGTATTCACCGCCGGGATAGATGTCATCCCCTATCTCACCGTGCTTGCCGGTGCGCGTGGTGTGATGGGGCACGACGAAGAACTTGAAACCTTGCTCCCTTGCCGCCGCTGCCAGTTTCTCACTCAGCGTCTTCACCGAGCCTTCTTCGTACTCATCGATATACATATCGATCGCCCTGTCCAGGTAGACGTTGTTATCCCCGCCCTTGCCCCCCTGCAGGGACGCCTCGTAGGCGGGCAGTGTCACGAACTCTCCCGTCCTGTTGTATGATTCCGTGCCCTTCATCTGTTGCCGCCACTTCTTCGCGTCGCACCTGCCGTTGGAGACGTGGTCGGCGGCAGAGCACCAGTCCAGGGCGCCCAGGTAACGCGCCGCCGTGAAACAGAAGTCCAGCGAGCGGCACTTGTCCGGGTGGCAGTCGGAAAGCACGCTGTGGATATGGGGGTCGCCCCAGAATACGCGGTGCCCTTCACCCGCGCGGCAGGCGGTGGGATTGCTGTAGAAGCTCTTCCCCTCCAGCTCGGCGCGGAAACGGTAGCGTCCCTCCCCGCCGATCTCCACGCCCTCAAGCGAGACTAGAGCCGGCTTGCCCTTGGAGAAGGATACCTCGATCGGTTTTGCACCCGCGAACTCACCCGTGACCTTCACCTGCCCGTCATAGTCACAGCAGGGATAGCCCAGCTTGTCCACGAGACATAGCTTGA
>CBDVCL010000096.1:0-7466 GCA_965372475.1 uncultured bacterium
CAATGAAGTAATGCAAGGCGGAGCGCTGACGACGGCGGGCGGGCGCCACCGCGCCCAAAGGGCGCGGGTGAATACGCCCTGGAAGTAAGAAGGAAAAAGGGTAAAGGGATAGAGGGTGGAGAATGAAATCATAGGCGAGTTTTTTCCTTTTTACTTCTCACTTTTTCCTTGTTGAAAGACTCATGAACTCAGTCATAATCTGGACAGAAGTCGGCGTCGTCTTCCTCCTGCTTGCGCTTTCTTTCTTTTTCTCCGCGGCGGAGACGGCCCTCACCGCCGTCAGCAAGCCGCGCTTAAAGAAGCTGATCGCCAGGCACCCCCGCAGGGCCCTGGGCTTCAAGCTCTGGCTCGAGGACCCCAACAAGCTTCTCACCACCATCGTCATCGCCATCAATATCGCCAACATCTCTGCCGCTTCCCTGGCGATCAAGATCTCCGTGCAGTTAGCTTCGTGGTACCACTGGAATGCGTGGCTCGTCTGGGGACTGACGACGCTCGGCCTGACCGCCTGCGTGATAATCTTCTGCGAGATGGCGCCGAAGATCATAGCCATCCATAGCCCCTTGAAGGTAGTGATGTGGGTGATCCGGCCGGTGATGTTCGTCCAGAGGATACTCTCGCCGCTGACCGGTGCCCTGGTTCACGTCACCTCCAAGGCCCTGGGCCTGGTGGGTATAAAGCAGGTGACCAGCCTTCCCATAGTCACGGAGGATGATATCCGCACGATGATCGACATCGGCAAGGAGGAGGGGGCGATAGCCAAGCAGGAGGGCGCGATGCTGCAGAGCGTCCTCGCCTTCCAGGACACTATCGTACGCGAGGTGATGGTGCCGCGTAACGAGATGGTAATGGTAAGCGCCACCGCCGATTACCACGATGTCCTGGAGACGGTGGTGGGCCGGGGTCTCAGCCGCATCCCCGTCTACATGGGAAAGCAGGAAAACATCGTCGGCGTTCTCTATGCCAAGGACTTCCTTTCGATCATCAAGGACGAGAAGCTGTTCAAGCTCAAGGATATCTACCGCCCCGCGTGTTTCGTGCCGGAGACGCAGAAGATCTCCCAGCTTCTGCTGGAGTTCCAGCGCCAGCGTCTGCACCAGGCCGTGGTGGTGGACGAGTACGGCGGCGTGGCCGGCCTGGTGACCTTGGAGGACATCATCGAGGAATTAGTGGGGGAGATCCGCGATGAGTATGACAAGGCAGAGGAAGATAACATCACCAAGATAGCGGAACGAAGATACCTCGTCAAGGGCCGTACCGACATAGACGATGTCAACAGGGAGCTCGGCCTGAAACTGAAGACGAGCGAGGGCACCGCGACGATCAGCGGTTTCATTGTCGATCGCCTGGGCTCCCTGCCGCACGCGGGGAGGAAGATAGAACTGCCGAACGTGATACTGAGGATAGAGAAGGTTGAGGGCATGAGGGTGGAGAGCCTGGAGGTGGAACTGCGGCCCAGGCAAGAACGGACAGCGGCCGCGAAGAAGAAGCGACGGAAGAAGTGAGGCCCCGGTTAGAGGTAGTGGCTTACTTCCCCTTAATCTCTCGCGGAGAACGCGCCCCTGCGTCTGCCCCCATTCCTGTCTTCCGACAGGAAGACATGGGGGCGCAGGGGTTCCGCGACCTCCGCGAACCGGAAGCTCCCTCCCAAGTATCCGGATGGAGAGGAGCTTCGACGCAGTTGCCGCAACGTTCCGCGGCTTCCGCGCAAAGTAGTCCATTGCTCGATTAGATGACCTATTATATGCTCACATTATTGGTGCTGGTATCGCTGGCGTTCTTGTCCACTCGCCGTGATGGCGGCGCGGCGACACTGGCCGCCTACGCGGCGGTGGTCATCTGCTTGGCGATGATCATGCTCGGCATGCGCCTGGCTGGGCTGGGCCTCTTCTATCTCTTCTGCGCCCTTGGTTTCGTCCCGGTGTTGTTCCTTGGCGAGGGGAGATCGGCGCCGCGGCTGAGGGATGGCGGGCGTAGAGCGGGGCGCCGCCTCGGCAGATTCCTGCCGTTGCTATTGCCTCTTGTGCTGATCACCCTGGCTCTGGGGTTCTTTACCATAATCAAGGGAATAGGACCGGCTTTCTTCTCCGCCACGCCTATGTCGCTCACTAATCTACTGGTGAGAAAAGGGCACTGCCTGGAGTTGGTCGGCGTCTTCCTTATCATTTTCTCTCTCGTCTACCATTCGGCCGTCTGGCGGGAGGAACGCTGATGCTGGCAAGCGGTTCCCTGGCGTGGGATTGGGTGGCCCTTGCCGCCTTGTCTTCTTTCTTCCTGGGGTTGTCTCTGCTCCTGGTGATGCGCGGCCGGGCGGGGTTGGTCACCGGAGCGATGATATCCCTGGGGGGGCTGCTTGCCTGCTACTCCCTGGCCGGGTCCTGCGGCGGCAAGATGGCTGCCGCCCAATACTTCGGATGCCTCTCAATGGTATTGGTGCTGTTGCAGATGTGTTTCTGGCTGTTCGTGGTGGGGGGTAATAGTGCCGATGAAAAGGGGAGGTAAGGAAGCAGGGAAGTAAGGAAGTAGTCCGACCAGCGGCAGTTCTTTGTCTCCTTATCTCCTTACCTCCTTGCTTCCTTACTTCGATAGACCTGCCGTGAAAACCAAGATCACCCTACTCCTTACGACAGAGCTCCTGCTTCTAATTGCCCTTTTCGCAGCAGCCCGCCCCTTCTCTTGGGATGAAGGGCGTTTTCTCTCTCCGGCTTTCTCGCGCGCCGCGCTCGGTTTCGGGCTCGCCTTTTCCCTGGATGAGTTGGGCGGCGCCTTCGCCCTGCTCCTGGCCGGACTGCTCGTATTCGCCTTGTTGCCTTGCCGCGTCCGCCCCTCCGCCGCGCCGTGCCTGCTGGCGCCGGCCGTCCTGATGCTGGTCGCGGCCGCGGAGGCCGGGCCACTGTTCTTCGCCTTGGCCCTGTTTCTCGCGCTGATGTCTGTTTTCGCCCGCCCCGGCCGGCGGCTTGTTTTCGCGGCGCTGTCCTTTGCCGCTTACTCGTCTCTCCTTTTACTCTTCGCGGGAAGGGAACTTCGTTGGCAGGTATGCCTGCGACCGCGCGATTACGACATCGGCCGGCTCGCGGAACTGCCTTCCCTCGCCTCACCCCTGATGGCCATTTTCCTTATCTTGCTTTGCGCCGGGGTCACGCTGCCTTTTCTTGGGCAAGAGACTCCGCTGCGGAAACCGTTGAGGGCCGGGGCGAAAAGCTCTGCGAGGAGTCCCGGGGCTTGGCCCTGCGTCTTTGGCGCGGTAGTCGCCGGGTACTTCATCTGCCGTTTTTGGCTCTTGCTCGGCGGCGAGAGGCCTTATCTCGGCATGTTGTTCCTTGGCGCGACGCTGTGTTTTTGCCTTGCGGCTCTTCGCGGCGCGGCGGCAGGGAGCCTGGCCGCGGCCCTTGTCTTCTTTTCCGCGGCGGGACTTGTATACGGCGGAGTGGATTACGGCTTGCCCCTGTTGATGGTCACCCCGGCGGTGCTCTTGGCCGGCGAAGCGGCTGCGGGCCGGCGCGGCGCCTACCTCTATGCCCTGGCCGCTTTGCCCTTGACGGGGCTGTTCTGGGGGGCGTTGCATATCAGCTGGGGGATATGGACAAGGGACGGATCGTTGCCGTCGTTGCTGTTGGTCATCACTTACACTGCCTTGTGTGTTGCCCTTTGGCGGCGCTGCCTTGTTTCGAACGCTGCGGCGGCGAGGGATGGAGAAGGGCCTTGCTTGCCCGGCGGCCGGCTCCGCGCGGCGCCCTATTACCTTTGGCTCGGGTTCGGCTCCCTGCTCTATCCCTTTCTTTCGGCGGTGCTCCACGCCGCGGGATATGTGAGGGAGAGCTTTTCGCTTGGCGGTTTCGTGATGGAAGGGGTACTGTCACCGCTTTTCTCCCCCATCGCTGTATGCGCCCTGCTGGCTTTGCCGCTGGGGTCGTGGTTCGCCGCGAGGCGAAGCGGCAGCAGGCGGCGGCGCCGCGCTCTGCGGCTTCGTCGCTTGGTTGCCTTGCTCAAGAGGCGGCTTCGCTCCACCAGGAGGGGGAGAGAAGTGGTAGGGATGCATTATCAGCGGTGGCGCGAGGGCGTCAGCGGCCTGGCCGCTACAGTCTTAACAAAGGCGGAAGCCCTGGCGCGATATCTTTCTTCTGACACTATATGGTTGGGACTATGTCTATTGGCTATGGGCATCTACTTGTTTTCCTGACGGGCGGGCTGTTGCTGGTGGTGTTCCTGCAGGCCTTGACCAGCTCGCGGCTCCTGCCCTGGCGCGCCGCCGCGCTCGTTATTTCGCTTGTTCTGCTGTCACTGGGCGGGTGCGGCGTGATCGGGGAACTATATCTGCCCCGGGGTTGGGGGTGGTGCCACTGGCGTTTTGACCTTCTCTCTGCTCTCTTCATATTTCTCATGGCCTTGGGCTTTTCAGTTTCTGTTTCGTCCACCACGCGCAGGCGCCCTGCTTTGTCTTTCTTGCTGTTCGTCCTCGCTTTGTGCGCCTCCAGCGCGGCCTGGTTCCTGGGACTGGTCCTCGCGGCAAGCGTGATCCTCGCGTATCCACGGCGTCAGGCAAGGGCGGGGGGCGTGGTCTTACTGGTGCTGCCGGCGCTTTACTCCTGCGCCGCCGGTGAGGGGGCGGCTTTTGCGTTGGGCGGGGGTTGGTACGTCATCGGCAGTGTTCTTCTGCCATTCCTGTTCTGTTCGGGGCGAGCGGGGAGGGAAGATGAGGCCGGCTGGCTGTATAGGGCCTGGCCCTCCCTCTTGAGCGGCAGCTACTTCGCTTTTCGCTTCTACTGGCCGTTCCTGGCCCCGGCGGAGCGGGAACGTTTCGTCGCCCTGGGGAGCATCGCAGCCCTTCTCGCCTTGGGCTACTGGCTCATCCGCGTATCGCGGAACACGTCCGCGCGCTTGACGGCCGCCCTGTTCGCGCATGGGGCCGCGGCGCTGGTGGTCTGCGTGTCAGGAGGGGAGAACGGGCCGGTGCTGGGCGCCGCCCACCTGCTGTCCGTATCTCTCTTCTTTCCCCTCGTCCACCTGGGCGCCCTGAAGAGGAGCTGGCGCTGGGCCAGGCCACTGCACCTACTCGCGCCTTTGGGGCTGGCCGGCTTGCCGCCGTCCCCGGCCTTCTCCACCGGCCTGGTGATCTCGCTGTCAGTGCTGGAGCGAGGAGGGTGGGGCCTTGTTGCCTTGCCCCTGCTGGCCCTGGCTTTTGCCGCGGCAGTGCTGGAGATGCTCGCCGGCCCGGCCCGGTGGCGTTCGCTTCGATTGTCCTTGCCCGTGATGGTGGTGGTTGCTATAATCCTCGTGAAATACGTCGTTTTCCCCGGCATCGGCGAGAACTGGGGATATTTGTTAATCATGACGCTCGAACCATAGATTGTGGAGGTCGGAGGTCGGAAATCGGATGTCGGATGAATAAGTTTCCGACTTCTGACTTCGGACTTCCGACTTCCCATAGACCATGAACCTGATCGCCCCGACAATAAAGCTGATAATCTTGCTCCTTTTCGGCGGATGTCTCGTCCTCTTGGCGATGGACTATCTCCGCTTCGCATTGCGCCAGGTCGACCTGCGCCCCCTGCCGCGACTGCTGGCGCTTGCCGTCCAGTTGGCTGTTGTGCTGTGCTTGACCGCCATCTATATTCAACTGGGCGGCGGCGGGCTAAACTACCGGCCCGGCGGGGTGGAAGAATTTGGCTATGATGTCTTTCTCAACATCAACTCCTTCAACCTTGCCTTGCTGGCGCTTTGCCTCTTCGCGCTCTTCTTCTCCCGTTTGGCCGCGGCCTTGCCGCGGGGAGGTGAGTTGCCGTATCTGATCCTCGTAGTCGGCATCCTCGGCGCCGGCTTCGCCGGTGACATCCTCAACATCTACCTGTACTACGAACTCTTCATTCTCACCAGCTTGTATATCTCCCGCCGCAGTGGAGACAAGCGGGTGGCAGGCCGGGCTCGATTACAGCTTATCGGCAGCTTTCTCATTCTCTTCGTGCTCTTCCTCGTCTTCCACTACGCGGGCAGTTTTCACCTGGAGAAACTGCTCAAGGTGGCCGCTTTGCCTACCGCCAGGCAGCCCCTTTCGGCCGTGCTTCTCCTCTTTTCCCTGGCCATGGCCGTGAAGGGAGGTATCATCCCCTTCGGCTCGGGCGCCCTTGCCGCGGGAAGGGAAGCGATGGAGGGCGATTTGTTGAGGGGGGCGGTTTCGATCTTTCTTCTCTGCCGTGTCGCGTTCCCGTTCAGCCGCCTGGAATACCGTCTTGGCTGGCTGTTTATCCTCTGGGGGGTGTTGGCCGTCTCCCTGGCGATATTCAAGACCTGGCGTGAGGGGGCCCTTTATAGCCGCATGGTACGGGCGGCGCACAGCCTGTTCGGTTTCGCCCTTATTTCCCTGGGGTTGGGTTTGGAGTATTCATCGCTGGACTGCTATGCCGCCGCGATCAGGTTCATCGCCTTGAGTTTTATCGTGTTGACGGGACTGGTCTTGCTATGGCCTTACGCGACCTCCGCGGCCCTCCCAACCCCCGCGTCTGCCTGCCGGCAGACGGACGGTTGGATGGACGGCCTCATCGGCTTCTTCCTTGCCTGTTCTCTTATCGGCTTGCCGCCCCTGGAGAGTTTCTGGGGCAAGTACTGCCTTGCTCGCGGCGTTTACTCACTGCCGGGGGGCGTCTTTATATTTATCTTCACGCTGGCGGCTTCTCTCGCTCTTGCCGTTCTACTGATGCCGGGGGCATACCGGCGACTGACCTTGCAGGGGGGCGGTGGCGAAAGCGATGTTTTCGGCAGGGTCGCCCGGGTCGGCTTCTTTTTCCTCCTCGCCGCGATAAGCATGGACGCCTGGTGGGGCTCGGGGTTCGTCCGCCCCGCCGCGGAGTACATTATTGATTATCTTAGTTACTGAAAGGCAGTCGCTAGTCGCTCGTCGCTCGTGCCTCAAACGTAACACGAGCAACGGGGAACGAGCAACAACCCTGACATGACCATTACTATTCTCCTACTAATATCACTCACCTACTACTCCCTGCTCACGCAGTTTGAGCTCAAGCTGTCCCGGCGTCCGCTCGCAGGTGAGAATGATCCGGTCTTCGGCAGGGCGGAGCTGTCACCGCGCCTGGCGCTCTTCTTCGTCATCCTCGCGGTGATATCATTCTTCTATTATTTTAGTGGTGGAGTGTTGGGCGCTGTCGCCTTAGCGCCGTTGGTGTTCTTTCTATTCATATTGTGCTCATGAAAGGCGAGTTAACCACAGAGACACGGAATTCACAGAGGAACGGCTTTAACCACCAAGGCACAAAGACACCAAGGAATGCGATCACGCCTTGTCTTAGATAACGGCTAGTTGTTGCTTCGATGTATCGGGGAGCATTCAATGGTTTTCAGCGGAGTAGTGAAGGTGCGAGCTCGGCACAAAGGCATAGGAGACACCAAGGGAAATATGCTTGGTGCCTCAAAAAGGTCCCGATACTTGGTGCCGCACGTTGGCATGAGAGCACAAC
>CBDVCL010000097.1:0-7409 GCA_965372475.1 uncultured bacterium
CGCCGTTCGCTCCTACGGCGACGGGTCAGCACAACGGGTAGAGAGAGCCGCAGGGGCGCATGTCTCGGGCGAACGCCGTTCGCCCCTACAATGCCTGCTCTATCCATAGGCATCCGCGTCCTTCCCCCTTCGCCCCCGCGCCCCCATGTCTTCCTGTCGGAAGACAGGAATGGGGGCAGCCGCGGGGGCTACGGCGGACATGCCGCGAACCAATATCACGAGAGGATCAAAAGGTCCACGATAACTGCGGGCGGATCTGATCATTTCTCGCTTCCATCAAGAACTTGAAACCACGCCGCTGATTGAATTTCTTCGCCTTGGAGTATGCGTCCTGGGCGGAATAGAAATAGAGCAACAAGCTCACCCCCGCAGCGATCGATCCCGTGTGCTGGTCCCTGGGTTCCCTCTGGTCCGGGCTGTTGGGATCCTTTACCTCCAGTTGCAGCCCGTCTATGGCCAGGTAGGTGGACACGCCAAAGACAGGGATGATCGCCGCCGCCCAGTAATAGTGCTCGGTATAGAGATGACCGCTTCCCGGCAAGAGGAGCGAAAAGACCATGGCGGCGTGGGGGTCCTTCGGAAACACCTCGTGCGCCGGGCGGTATATCTCGTAACCTGTCTTCTCTCTCTCGGGAACGTAGATGCCGCTATCCAATATATCCGGCGGGCGCAACTCCTCGGCCCCCGCATCTGCCACCAGGCAGATAGGCGCGGGGGCTACCGCGGACAAACAGATCACACAGATTATGATCTTGGCTTTCATTATGATCAACTAACGACCATCGACCAACGACGAACGACCGCCGTTAGTTAGGCTTACCCGCCCTCTGCTCGCTATAGACCGTCATCGGCACAGGCCTTCTTGGGCGCCGCGCCGTCTTAACGAAGATATCGTCGCCAAAGACGAGGCGCAACACTTTCTCCATGTGCTTCACCGCCATGAACTTGAGGCCCTTCTTTATCACCGCGGGAACTTCCGACAGCTCCTCCAGGTTCTCCTGCGGCAGAAGCACAGTCTTGATCTCCGCCTGCTTCGCAGCGAGCACCTTCTCTTTCACCCCCCCTACCTTCAAGACCCTGCCGCGCAGGGTCAGTTCCCCCGTCATGGCGATATCGGGGGAGGCGAGACGGCCGCAGGCCGCCGAGACCAGGGCGACGCAGATGGCGATACCCGCAGAGGGCCCATCCTTTGGCACCGCTCCTTCGGGAATGTGCAGGTGAACATCCCGCTTATCGAAGAAGTTTCGCGGCAGGTTGAGCCGCGTACTGTTTGCCCGCACATAGCTCAGGGCGGCCTGCGCCGACTCTCGCATTACCTCGCCGAGCTTGCCGGTAAGGATCAGCTTGCCCTTGCCCGGCATGATATTCACCTCGATCGTAAGCAGTTCGCCCCCGAATTCCGTCCAGGCCAGGCCGGTGGTCACCCCGCATTCCTTGATCTTCTCGAAGCTGTCCGCGAACTTGGGCACGCCAAGGTACTTGCGAAGCGTCTTTGCCTCGATCTTGGCGGCGCGCCAAGGAGCGCCCCCACCCATCTCGCCCCGCGCCGCGATCTCCTTCGCGATCTTGCGGCAGACCCTGGCCAGTTCTCGTTCCAGGTTACGCACCCCGGCTTCGCGGGTGTACCTGCGGATGATCGTCCGTATCGCCGCCACGCTCACGCATAACTGGCCCTTCGTCAACCCGTGCTCCCCCAGAAGTTTCGGTATCAGGAAACGCCTGGCTATCTCCAGCTTCTCATCAGAGGTGTAACCGGGCAAGCGTATCACCTCCATGCGGTCGTGCAGGGCGGGCGGCACCGTATGCAGGACGTTCGCCGTGGTAATGAACATCACGCGCGAAAGATCGAAATCCAGGTCAAGGTAATGGTCGTTGAAGACCGAGTTCTGTTCCGGGTCAAGCGCCTCGAGCAGGGATGCGGCCGGGTCGCCGCGGAAATCAGAGCCGAGCTTGTCTATCTCGTCCAGCAGCATCACGGGATTAGCGCTGCCGGCCTTCTTCAACAGCTGGATTATCTTACCCGGCAGGGCGCCGATATAAGTGCGGCGGTGTCCGCGTATCTCCGCCTCGTCACGCACGCCGCCCAGCGAAGTGCGGACGAACTTACGATCCATCGCCCTGGCGATGGACTTGGCCAGCGACGTCTTGCCCACGCCCGGCGGGCCGACGAAGCAAAGAATGGGGCCCTTCATCTTGCGCGTGAGCTTGCACACCGCGAGGTGCTCCACTATCCTTTCCTTCGCCTTCTCCATGTTGTAGTGGTCCTCATCGAGTATCTTCTCCGCACGCTTCACGTCAAGGCGGTCCTTGGTAAGCTTCTTCCAGGGCAGGTCGAGGATCCATTCCAGGTAGGTTCGTGCCACCGTTGCTTCGGCGGACATCGGCATCATCTTGGCCAACCGGTCAAATTCCTGTTTCGCCCGTTTCGCTACCTCGGGCGGCAGAGCCGCTTTTTTCAAGGCCCGCCTCAACTCTCCCATCTCGCCCGTGGGGTCAAACTCGCCGCCGATCTCCTTCTGGATCGCCTTCATCTGCTCCTGCAGGTAATAGTCCTTCTGCGACTTGCTCATCGACTCGCGCACACGCCCCTGGATCTTCCGCTCCAGGGAAAGGATGTCGTTCTCCCTCAGGATCAGCTTTATCAGCCTCTCCGTGCGCACGCGGCAATCCGAGATCTCCAGGAGTTCCTGTTTCATCCGCATCTTGATGGTGAGATGAGCGGCGATGATGCTGGTGAGCTTCTCCGGCTCCTCTACATTGTTGACGGAGAACATCGCCTCGGGGGATAGGCGCGGGTTCAAGCCGACATACTTCTCAAAGGAGTCCAGCATGCTCCTGACCAGGGCCTCCTCGTTTTTCCCTTTGCGCACCACGAAGGGCAACTCCTGCCCCACGGCACGCAGGTAGTCGCCACTCGTGTCCAGGCGCGACACCTTCACCCTGCTCCCTCCCTCCACCAGGACCTTGAGCGACCCGTCGGGCGATTTCGCCACCTGCAGTATCTTCGCCAGCGTACCCACCTTGTGCAAGTCATTGAAGTCCGGATCCTCGTCCCTCGCCTCGCGCTGGGCAACCAGCAGCAGCCTCCCCTCCCTCTTGGCGTTCGCTGCTTCCACCGCCTTCATCGAACGCTCGCGGCCTACCAGCAGGGGCACCATCAGATGGGGGAAGACGATCAGGTCACGCAAAGGCACCACCGGCCAGCCCTGGTCATTGACCTTCTGCTCGGGACTCTTGTTGCTTTTTCGCTTTGCTGTCATTGTTTCCTTTTCTAGCTGCGAAACATCTGCGCGCGGATTACGCTGATTCTAGCGCTGATTGCGCTGATGCTTCTTATCGCACAGGTTGGGCGCCCGCAGTGGGACGCCCCTACGGCGACGGGTCGGCGCAACAGGTAGCGAGAGCCGCAGGACAGCGTCCCTGCATTTTCTCGCTTCCGGGCGGACACACAGGTCCGCCCCTACGTCTTGTGCTTCTTCCCAAGGGCGCATGTCTCGGGCGAACGCCGTTCGCCCCTACGTCTTGCTCTCTTTCCCGGGGACACGCCTACGATGGTTCGCCAAAGACGCCGATGCTTCTTATCGCACAGGGTTGGCAAGAAAACGAGCATCAGCGTAATCAGCGGGCCGACGCAGTCGGCATCCGTGTAATCAGCGTCAAGCGCTCTCCTTCTTCGACTCCATCGCGAATATCGGGTCGGACTTCTTGGTGATCACGTCCTCCGTTATCAGGCACTCCTTCACGCGGCGCATGTCCGGAAGGTCATACATTATGTTAAGCATGATATCCTCGACGATCGCCCGCAGGCCCCGTGCTCCCGTCTTGCGCCTTATCGCTTCCCTGGCTATGGACTTCACGGCGTCCTCGGTGAAATTAAGGTTGACCCCTTCCATCTGGAAGTACCTCTTGTATTGCTTGGCCAGGGCGTTGCGCGGCTCGTTGAAGATGGTAGCCAGGTCATCCTCGCTGAGCTCGTCCAGCGCGGACACCACGGGCAGGCGGCCGACGAATTCAGGTATCATGCCGTACTTGATAAGGTCCTCCGGGTGCGTCTCTTTCATCACATCGTAATCGGTGACCTTGCGGCGCAAGCCCTTGTCCACGTTGAAACCGATAGTGGTGTCCCCCAGCCGCTTCCTGATTATCTGGTCCAGACCGATAAAGGCGCCGCCGCAGATGAAGAGGATGTTCGTGGTATCTATCTGCAGGTATTCCTGGTGCGGGTGCTTGCGTCCCCCTTGGGGAGGCACGTTGGCCACCGTCCCCTCTATTATCTTCAGCAGTGCCTGCTGTACGCCCTCGCCGGAGACATCGCGGGTGATGGACATGTTCTCGGACTTGCGGGCGATCTTGTCTATCTCGTCGATGTAGATTATCCCCCGCTCCGCCTCGGCGCGGTCGTAATCAGCGTCCTGCAGCAGGCGCAGGAGTATGTTCTCCACGTCCTCACCCACGTAGCCCGCCTCGGTAAGGCAGGTGGCATCGACCAGGGCGAAGGGCACCTTCAAGAGGCGCGCCAGGGTCTGGGCGACAAGGGTCTTGCCGACACCGGTGGGGCCGATGAGCAAAACGTTGCTCTTCTCCAGCTCCACTTCGTCCTTGGTCGCCTTGGTGTTCAAACGCTTGTAATGGTTGTGCACCGCCACCGAGAGCACCTTCTTTACGCCCTCCTGGCCGATGACATAGCGGTCAAGGAAATCCTTGATCTCGCTCGGCTTGTGCATTATGCGCTTCTTGCGCCCGCCCTCGTCGGCCAGTTCCTCGGACAGTATCTCGTTGCAAAGGTTAATGCACTCGTTGCAGATATAGACCGTTGGCCCGGCCACCAGCTTGCGCACCTCGTCCTGGTGCTTGCCGCAGAAAGAACAGCGCAACTCTTCACGAGACTTCTTGGGCATTCTTCTCCTCCTCAAGTATTCGGAACTCGTCGCCAATAAAAATCCCCCGGCAGAAGGTTTGGACCATGCGCTTCGCTTTGGTCCAGAGCTGTCGCTGGGTGGTATTTTCGTTCCGTTATCTTCGCTCGCTTCCGCCTTCGCTAAAGGACTTCCCCTGAGGGGTCAGCCCCGAAGGGCTATGGCGGACAAGCCGCGAGCGAAATGGTTTGGCGCTTCAACCATCTCATCGCGCTCCGGCAGGAGCGTATATAATAGCGGAGTGCCCCTAGGGCCATCCCCTGTAGGGGCGTATTGCAATACGCCCCTACGCTTGGGCTTTTCGCGCCTGCGGAATAACGCCGGCGAACCTCCAGGTCCGAGCTCCTAGGTCCGCAACTACTACCTATCCTTTATCACCTGATCGATCAAGCCATACGTCTTGGCCTGGTCGGCGCTCATGAAGTTGTCCCGGTCGGAGTCCTTCTCTATCTCCGCAACGCTCTTGCCGGTGTGGTTCGCGAGTATCTTGTTGAGCTGGCCGCGTATGCGTATTATCTCCTTGGCGTGTATCTCTATGTCCGCCGCCTGCCCCTCGGCGCCTCCCACCGGCTGGTGGATCATGATGCGCGAATGAGGCAGGGCGAAGCGCTTGCCCTTACTGCCGGCGGCCAACAGCAAGGCCCCCATGCTCGCGGCCTGTCCCATGCAAAAAGTAGCCACCTCCGGCTTGACGAACTGCATCGTATCGTAGATAGCCAGCCCGGCGGTCACCGACCCCCCGGGGGAGTTTATATAGATACTTACGTCCTTCTCCGCGTCCTCCTGCTCCAGGAACAGCAGCTGGGCGATTATCACGTTGGCGATCTCGTCATCCACGCCCGTGCCCACGAAGATTATCCTGTCCTTGAGCAGGCGGGAATAGATATCATACGATCGCTCGCCGCGACTGGTTTGCTCGACCACCATGGGGATCAGGTAGGACATTGTTCGTTCTCCTTTCTTGGTGCCGAACTTGGGACCTAGGATCTCGGGATTCGGCAGCGATATTGCCCACAAGCTCCGAGTTCCAAGTTCCGAGTTCCGGGTCTACTCCTTGATGTTTGCCGCTTCTATTAACAGATCTATCGTCTTCTCTTCTATCATCTGCGCGCGCAGGCCTTCGCGGCGGCTGCCTTCATCCAGGTAGTGGCGGAGTTCCACCGGCTTCAGCCCCTGCGCGGCCGCCAGCTCATCGATATGTTTTTCCACTTCCTCCTCGCTGGCGGTCACCTTCTCCAGCTCGGCGATCTTCTCCAGCACCAGCGAGCTCTTCATCATCTTCTCCGCGCCGCGCCGGCACTCCTCGCGCAGGCTCTTCTCCTGCGGACTGCCTGCCGCCAGCTTGCCACCGGCCATCTGGAACTGCCTGGCGTTCATCTGGAAGAGCCGCTCCTCCTCCCGCTTGACCATGCTCTCGGGCGCCGCGACCTTGTGCTTCTCGATCAACTGGTCAAACAGCTGGTCGGCCAGCTTCCTGCGCCGTTCTCTCTCCTGCTGGCGGCGCATGCCCTTGCCGATGTCTTGCTTGAGAGCGGCGAGGTCCTTGTAGTTGCCCAGCTTCTTGGCGAACTCGTCGTTCAGCTCGGGCAATTCCTTCTTGCGCACCTCCTTGACGTCAACGTGGAAGGAAGCCTTCTTTCCCTCCAGGTCTTTCTCCGGCAGGCCGTCGGGCAGTTTCAGCTCGAAGTCCCTGCTACCGCTCTTCTTCAGGCCGACCAGCTCTTTCTCGAAGCCGGGAAGCGAGCGCTCCTGCCCGACCACCAGCGCGTAGTTGCGCCCGTGCCCGCCCTTGAATGTCTTGCCATCCACCGTTCCCTTGAAATCAACGAGCACGTAGTCGCCGTCCGCGATGACGTAATCGTCCCCGGCCGGCTCGAAGCGCGCCTGCCTCTGCCGCAGGGACTCCAGCTCCTTGTCGACGTCCGCAGGCTTGGTCTCGACCTTCTCGCCTTTCAGCTTGTAACCCTTGTATTGCTTCAGCTCTATCTCGGGCTTTACCTCTACCGTGATACCGAAGACGAGTGGTTCGCCTTGTTTCAGCTCCATGGGGTCGATCTTCTCCGAGCCGGGTATCACCCTCAGTTCCTGTTCTTTCACCGCCCGCTCATAAGCCCCGGGCACCAGGGCGCTGAGCGCCTCGTCTTCTATCTGCTTGCCGAAATTCTTGAGCAGGGCCTCGCGCGGCACCTTGCCCTTGCGGAAGCCCTTGATACGGGCCTTCTTGCCGATAGTCGCCAGGGCCTTCTCCCTCGCCTCGTCCACCTCCTCCAGCGGCACGGTGACCTTGAGCTCCACCTTCACGGAGGAAAGTTCTTTGATCTCAGATATCTTCTCCGGCGCCTTCTCTGGCGTCTCTTCCGACGTTTTCTCTGCGCTGTCTTCCGGAATCAATGCAGTTCTCCTTTTATCCAGTAGGACACGTATTCTAACACTTATTTGTGAAGAAAGCAAGGGTGATTGGGAAAGAGGACAGCAGGCGGGAAAACAACTTGT
>CBDVCL010000098.1:0-7406 GCA_965372475.1 uncultured bacterium
CCCCCTCAGAAGACACAAGAGAGGACGACGACAACCCCCCTCTCTAGGGGCAATGATCCTGAAACTGAAACGCCGGAGCGGCCGCGCCGCCCCGGCGTTTCTGCAATCCAAGGCCCGTCTTCGGCTACCGATTAAGGCCCCTCCCTTCATCCTTCTTAGTTCTTGCTTCCCACACCTTCGCCCCCGTCTCCCGTTCTATCATCTGGTAGAAGAGCTCGCGCACCCTGCACGTAACCGGGCCAGCGTGGCCGTCTCCGACCCTCTTGCCGTCAACGCTGATAACGGGTGCGACCTCGATCGTGGTCCCCGTGAGAAAGACCTCGTCCGCTTTCCTCAACCGCGGCACCTTAAACGGCTTTTCTACCACCCGAACCCCCGCCTTGCGGGCAAGGCGGATGAGACGCTTCCTCGTCACGCCGCTCAGCATCCCCTCCTGCTCGGGCGCCGTGTAAATCGTGCCCCGCTCAACGATGAAGACGTTGGTGGCCGCGCCTTCCACCACGCTGCCATCCCTCGCCACGAGCACCGCCTCGTGCGCGCCGCGGCGCTTCGCCTCCTCCCTCGCCAGTAGGTTCGGCAACAGGTTGACGGTCTTAACCACGCAACGGGACCAGCGCTGGTCGGCCAAGGTCACCACCTTCATGCCCCTCAACACCGCGCCATCCCTCCTCGTGGCTCTCGTATAGGCGAGGAAAGTGGGCCTGGTCCTCCTCCCCGGCAGGACGTGGTCGCGCCGGCTGATCCCGCGTGTCAGCTGGAGGTAAATCATGCCGTCAAACGGGCCGCTCCTCTTCACCAGGCCACGCAGCACGCTCCCCAGGCGGTGCTGTGAGAGCGGCACCCGCATCTTCACCCCTCGCGCGCTGGCCCGCAAGCGACGCAGGTGATCAGCCAGGGCAAAGATGCGCCCCGCGTGGACGCTCATAGTTTCGTAGAGGGCGTCCCCGAACTGGAACCCCCTGTCCTCCACGTGTATCTTCCCCCTGGCCAGAGGCATGTACTTGCCGTTCAGGTAGAGCACTTCCTTCATATCATCCTCCACACTTAAACAATGAGTAACCCTACTTCGCTCTCTTAGGCCTTCACCCCTGAGCCCTTCGCTTAAAGCGCTCAGGGCGAAGCGCTTCCTGGGGCAGGCGAGCGACTAATCACAGCGCCCCGCCGCGTGACAACACCTCAGCTAGCGTTTCCCGCCGACATCTAGACCGCGCAATAACTCCCACTCCCGGCTATCCATGCACCATTCCCCGTAGGCGGACACGCCGCCTATCGCTTCATGCCTGATACGGACGTCCTGCCAGGCCCTCTTCACTCCGGACAGGGCCGTACTCAATCCCTCAGTCTTTACGTGGTGAGAAACGGTCTGGTCCCCCGCGGCATCGTGCGCCGGCAGGGCCAGGCGTATCACCCCTCTTTTCTCCTCTGCGACCGACTGCGTGACGTTTACCAGGTTATCGCGTATCCACTCGTGGTAATCACCGATATCCTCTTGCCGGGAGTTATAAAGACCCAACTCCAGGTATGTCGCCGGTTTGCTAGCGACGAGATAAAAATCGCTGTCCCAGTGCCAGCTATCGTATTCCTCCCCCCACGGCGAAGAGTATACGACCAGGGCGCGGCTCCATCCTATTGCCTTGCGGCTCTCCTCCAGGAGCGCCAGCAGGTCATTGGGCTCCTTTGGATTCGGCTCTATATCGTATACCAAACCCCCATAGCCCAGGCCCATCAGCCTTACGGCCAAACCGACTATGCGCTTGCGTACCCTCGCCTTGCTCAAGTCGACTTCCCGGCTGTCTGCGTTGATCCAGGCGAGAACGATCAGCCCCGTTCCCTTTCGCCGGTTGTAGGCGCCGACTTCCGATACGAACCGCGCCGCCTGCCCCGCTATGCGCAAATCCCCATCACCTTCCAGTACGCCCAGGTTAAGATACAAGTCGCACGTATTCGCTGACGCGGCAGCATCGAGCAGGGCATTCAGCTTCTCAGGAGTGGATTCAGAGCGTGCCCAATGATGCGCCACCCAGATAGCGTTCTCACCGAAGCCTCCAGCCGCACCCCTGGGCGCGGCACAGAAGAAAAACAATAGAACTGCCAATGAATAGCGCCACGAACGAATCATCACGCCTACTATACCAAATTTCCCGCTCTTCTTGGATGTTTTCATTCCCTGACCTGGATACTTTCCTGCGCCGAGGAAGTTGCTCTCTGCGGCCCCGCGGAACCACAAAGGAACGTCTTTTCGCGCCTTCGCGGATCTTTCGCGTTCTTCGCGAAAAAGATACTCCCACACTATCAACTCACGAATAGATAGGATAAAATGGTAGCCTTGCCGCTTGTTCGCGCGGCGGGGAGGAGTGACACGTGGTATCAAGAAAGAGCCTGCTTTTGGTACGCGCCCTGCACGGGGCCCTATCGCTGATCAGTGCCCTTGCCGCCCTGCTCCTGCTTGGCGTCGCCCTCTTTCGCGATCGCCCTATCGCTATCCTAGAACAGGAGTGGCTGGGTCGAGGATGGTCATTGCTCTCCGCGCTGATGCTGATGGCCTTCGCCTGGGCGCTCGCCTATCGCGTATTTCGCGGGCGCGCTTGTCGCACCGCTTCAAGAATCGCCGGCTCTAGCTTCTCGCTCCAAGCCACCCTGCTCGGGCTCTGGTTCATCATTCTCGAACCGCAGTTCCGCATCTACCTGGCCGAGGCCTTTGACAAGCCGCTCACCGAGAACTGGATATATTTCGTTTCGCTTATCATCACCACCCTGGGTGGCGCCCTTTTTCTTGCTCTTGGCATGTGGGGCCTTGTCCACGCAGTACGCCGCGCCAAGCCGCGCCTGCAACTCGCGCCCATGCCCGACCTGGCGCTCGCTTCCCAGCTCAAGGACCACCTCAAGGCCAGGCGACCCGCTTACGCCGCCAAGCTTTTGCGCCTGGTTCTTCACCGCAACCCCGGGGACGCCTCTGCAAGTTACAACCTGGCAGTCTGCCTCATCCTCTGCGGCGAGCTCTCTGCCCCCAGCGATATCCTCAAAGGCCTGGCGCGCTCTGCCGAGCTGGCAGCGCCCGCCCGCGCTGCGCTCGAGGAACTGAAGCCTTACCGTGACGCAGACGACCTGAAGCTCGCGCTCGGCGACCCCCGCCCGCGCTACGTGATGATAGGCTATGCCTTTGCCTTTTTCATCGCGGTGATCCTAAGCAGCATCTACGGCGAGATCGTCCAAGATGGCCTGCGGCAACTCAAGACATATGAATTCAAGTATACTTACCTCAGCCATTTCAAGGTTCACTACCAGGACGAGAGCGACGCCGCGGACACTATCTCGGCAGCCGAGGAGATCTTCATCGAGATATGCCGCGACCTGGGCGTACCTCCTGATTTCCTGCAAGGCAAGCTCATCAAGATATTCGTTTGCCGCAACAAAAGTGAATACCTTCGCCTTATTCCCCAGAGCCGAGAGTGGCACGGCGGCTCCGCTTCCTGGCCTGACCTGGAGATCTATGTCTACCCCCACGAGAGCATGAATAGCTGGCTGCTGCCGCATGAGATCACTCATATCGTCTACGGTCACTACTTCAACGAGGACACCCTCTGGCTGCACGAGGGCATCGCCCAATGCGAGGAAGCCAAATTCATCTTCCGGGACAGGGAGACCGAGGGATACTTCAAGATCAAGGAGCACTTCGCGCCTCTCAGGAAGGACTATATCCCTTTCGACGAGTTCATCAAACTACACCGCATACCCAGCGGCTCCAGCGACGATTATATACACCTCTACTACCTGCAATCTTTCAGCTTCATCTACTTCCTGCGCCAACGGTTCGGCGAGAAGGACTTCCGCGCCTTCCTCGCCGAGCTTGGCCGCGGCGAGACCGTGGAGAAGGCCCTTATCACCTCTCACCACGGTGATTTTCAAAGTCTGGATCAGCTTGAGGCGCTGTGGAAGATATTTTATACGTGGGATTAGTTGTACGCACTACCGCGTTGTCGCTCGTCGCTGGTCGCTCGTTGAATGCGGCCAAATGACTAGCGACAGCTCAATGGTGGGTCAAACGCAAGGTACAGCACACCCGTGAATATCGAATCCAAGAAACGTTTTGCTTATGCCGCCCTGTTCGCCATAGCAATGGGTTACCTTGAAGCTGCAGTGGTTATCTACCTGCGGCTGCACTATTACCCCGAAGGCTTCGCCTTCCCCTTGCGCATGCTGCCTGACTGGGTGGCCCTGATAGAGATCGGACGGGAACTGGCCACTATACTTATGCTGCTTGGCCTGGCGCTCTTGATCCCCGTTCGCCCCCTTTGCCGCTTCGCCTACTTCATCTACTGCTTTGCGCTCTGGGACATCTTCTACTACCTATTCTTAAAGCTGATCCTCGGCTGGCCGGCCTCGATCATGACCAGCGACGTGCTCTTCCTCATCCCCGTGGTCTGGACAGGACCCGTGCTCGCGCCCTTGATCGTCTCCCTTACCATGATCACGGCCGCATGCATCATCATATACCGCGAGGACCAAGACAAACCCCTCTGCCCCAACCGCGCCGACTGGACCCTCGCCGTGCTGGGCGGTCTGGTAATAATCCTCTCCTTCTGCCAAGACTATCGTAGTATAATGGCTGGAGGGTCGCCGTTGCGTTTCCGCTGGGAACTGTTCTTAACGGGCGAAGCGCTTGGCATCGCGGCATTTGTTAGGATAATACTGAGACGGTACCGATCACTTCCTCAACCCCGAACCCGGAAATAAGAAAGGCGGACATGGCCAAGAAAGCTACGAAGAAGAAAGACGGCAAGAAAGAAAGCAAGAAAAAGGCCGGCCTGGAAATCAATATGCTCCTCGCCGACCAGGTGATCCTCGACAGCCGCAGTAGAAAGTACCTGGTCGCCGGCCTCTTCCAATTCATTCATACGACGAAGTTACCGACACATTATCCCCGTTTCGCCCTTTTCGTCGAGGTGGTAGGCTCGGTAGAAGAAAGCGAGTGTGAACTGGCCATCCTATCCCCGGCGGGGAAGAAACTCTATGCATTCAAGGGCCGCATCAGGAACTACCTTGCCCACGATATCTTCAACCTGCCCCTGAAAGAGCTGGGCGCCTACACCATCACATTGAAGCTGGCCGGCAAGCCCGCCGCTAGCAGGTCTTTCATGGTTATCCAAGTCGAGCAGAAGGGGAAGGTTAAGGGGAATTGAAGCGTGAATTATGAATTGTGAATGCTGAATTATGAATGAAGGCAGCTTCGTCAATCAGCATTCATAGTCTCTTAATCCAGCGATTCGAGCAGGCTTTCCAAGTCGAGCTCTTCCTCCTCCGCAGGCGGGGGGCTGGCATCCCCGGAGCTCGCCGGCACGTCCGGCGGCAATTCAGGAGCGGCGTCCACGGCAGCATCCATCGGCGTAGCGGGAATCTCGTCCCCGGCTTCCAGCTCTATATCCTCGCTCAAGAGGTCGCTGGGAACCTCCGGCAGGCCGGCATCCCCGCCCAAGTCCAGCAGCCCGTTCCCTTTCGTGTCCTTCTTCTTGATCACCTCCCGCTCCGTCCAGCCAAGGGTTCCTCCCTCCGCTCCTGACTGAACCGGTTCCTCTTCCGCCAGGAGCTGTTCCAAATCACTCAAGCTGGGCTCCGCCGCCTCGCCCGCCCTCTCAGCCATCCCTTCCCCGCCGCTCTCGGGCAGAGGAGGAGGGGCAGCCACGCTCTCCACCGGCGCAACCGCGGGCGGCTCAATGCCGATTTCTGGCGCATGGGCCGGGGATTCCGCGGGTGCTTCTTCCTGCTCCGGGGGCAGAACGGGAAACTCCAAGTCGCTGCCTGAGGATTCTGCCGGCAATTCGATCTCAGGCAAAGCGTCATCCGCGTCATCGGCAGGCAACTCCGGCAAGCCGGGCCTCGGCTCTTGCCGCGGCAATTCGGGCGGCAGTTCGGGCGCCGCCGGCGCCGCTTCCTCCGCCACAGGTTCAGGCGGCAGTTGAGGCAGGCTCGGATCGCCTCCGCTATGCTCGGAGACAACGTCATCAGGCGGCGCTTGCGGCACTTCGATCGCGGCCTCAAGCGTATGCTCTATGTCGATTATGCCCACCTCTTCGGTAAGGCGGCGTACAAAGGCGACTACCTCCGCCTCGTCGGGTTTGATACGCGTCACCTTCGTGTAGGCCGCCAGGGCCTGCTCCTTCTCCCCCAGCAGATAGTAACTATTGCCCATCATATAGTAAGCCTTGTAGCTCTTCGGATCATCCTTCAGCGCCAGCCTGAATTCACTGATCGCCTTCTCCAGGCTGCGGCCGTTGTAATAGGCGCTGCCCCGCTTCAGGTGATCTCCCTTGCCGCTCGTAGCAAAGCATACCCCTACCCAGAGCATTACGGCTACAGTTACAAAAAGGCTTTTCTTAACACTGGTCATGATGAATAGTCCCCGCTAGGCATAGTCAATACCAGGGACAAATGATTATAGCAAGAGACTACCTATAATGATAGTACCAACTACGCTGGCGGACTCTCTCCCCAACCAAATAGTTCTCGGTTCAGTTCCTTCATCAAGACAGCCCTTACCCGCCTGTTCGTAAGTATCTCCTGCATGTTCACCAGTTCGCGCACAACCCATCTCTTGCCGCGCAAGACAAGCTGCAGGCGAACAGGCACCTTGAAGGGCCCCGCCGCGTCCTTGAGGCGCAGGCCCATCTCGACCACCGCGACCTGCCCCGACACCTTTATAGACATCAGGTCGTTCTTCTTGTTCCTGTCGCGCATCCCCGCCAGGGCACGCCTGCACTCCGCTATGCCCACGGCGTTTACCTGCTTGCCGCTCTTGACTTCTTCTATCACCAGCTTCTCGCCCCTCGCCTTTAGGCCCTCCAGGCTACCGCGCAAAACGCCTGCCGCCACGAACTTTGTCCCGGCCTCAACCGCGGTATCGTCCTCGTAGCTGATGAAACCGTATTCGAGCACGTCATCCAGGAATCGCGAGATGAAGTGCTTTAAATCTACGTGTCGGCGAAGCTTCACTTCGCTATGAGCCTGCACGGCGTCTATGATCACGTCAAAGGCTCTCAACACCTTCTCCTCCTTTCCTGCATACGAATCTACAGACATAGCAACAACGCACAGAGCCACTAGTATTGTTCGCATAATCACCCCTCCTTGACTTACTCCTCTAAAAGGTCTACAATCTTCTAATGTTGTCCCCATCGTCTAGCCCGGCCTAGGACACCGGGTTTTCATCCCGGCAGCACCGGTTCAAATCCGGTTGGGGACGCCAATTCTACCTTCTGACCCACCGGATTTGTCCTATATTTTGTCCGGTTCAAAGCGGGTTGCTCTAATCATCTACATTTGGCTGCAACCCGCGTGCTCGGTTCCCTCGCAGCCTGTTGGGGACGCCAATTCTACCTTCTGACCCACCGGATTTGTCCTATATTTTGTCC
>CBDVCL010000099.1:0-7384 GCA_965372475.1 uncultured bacterium
TGCCCGTCATAGTCACAGCAGGGATAGCCCAGCTTGTCCACGAGACATAGCTTGAAGTCGAAGGGCTCCTGCGGGCGGGTGATGGTCGGGGCGACGAGGGAAAGCGAGCTTGGCTCGCCACCCTTTGCCTCAGCGCAGAGGATGTCGCATACGCTCTTTGGGGGGAAGCAAATCCTACTCACTGCAATTGACACCATCATCGTAGGGGAGCCCCACCGCGGGCTCCCGAGGGCGGCCGCAGTGGGCCGCCCCTACGATGCATTCAGGACCTCTGGGTTGACTACGTTCTCCGGTCTCTTGCCGCTGAGTACAGCCACAATACTTCCCGCCGCCATCAGCGCCATCTTTGTGCGCGTCTCGAGCGAGGCACTGCCGATGTGGGGCAGTAATACAACGTTATCCAGCTTGACGAGCCCCGCCGCCAGCTTCGGCTCGTTCTCGTAGACGTCCAGACCCGCGCCGGCTATCGTGCCCTTGCGCAGGGCAGTTACCAGTGCCTGCTCCTCTACCACGGGCCCGCGCGCCGTGTTGATGAGGAAGGCGGTCTTCTTCATCATGCGCAGTTCTTTCGCCTGGATGAGATGTTTCGTCTTGTCGGTGAGGGGAACGTTTAGGCTGATGAAGTCGGATTCTTTCAGCAGTCTCGCTAGCGGCACGTATCTGACATGCAGCCGTCGTTCGTCGCTCGTCGCCCGTCGCTCATCGTGATAGATCACCTTCATATTGAATCCCAACGCACGACGCGCCACCACCTGGCCGATGCGGCCGAAGCCGACCACGCCCAGCGTCTTGCCGTGCACGTCGCCGCCCAGCATCAACATCGCGTGCGTGCCCTTGAACTTTCCCGCGCGCACGAAACGGTCGCCTTCCGTGATGCGCCGCGCCGCCGACATGATCAGCGCCCAGGCCAGGTCAGCCGTGGTCTCGGTGAGCACGCCGGGCGTATTGCCGACGGCGATGCCGCGCTGCGTAGCCTCCGCCACGTCGATGTTGTTGAAACCGACGGCGTAATTGGCGACCACCTTTAAGTTCGGCCCTGCCGCGTCCATCAGCTCGGCGTCTATCGCGTTGGTGAGCATCGAAAGCAGTCCGTCCACTCCCTTGACCCGCGCCAAGAGCTCACGCCGCGACAGGTCGCGGTCGTTGGTATTCAGGTCTGTTTTAAACCTTTTGAGAAGGTCTATTCCTGGTTGGGGAATTCTTCGGGTGATGAGTATCTTCTTTCGCATAATGGGACCTCTTTTTTGCCGCGCCCAAGGGGCTTGTCATTTGGGAAGTCGGAGGTCGGAAGTCGGAGGTCGGAACAGAAGCGATTCCGCAATCCGCATTCCGCAATCCACAATAGCTCTAAGGTTTCAATCGATAAAGGATCTCACCGGCATGCTTCACCACCAAGACCCCCTCTGCTTCGCGTCCCTCGTACTCGGAGACATCAATCGAATTCGGATCCATGTAGCCCAGGTTGACCTTCTCACAACGCTCTTTCGAGATGCCCGTGGCGAGGATCACTTCGATGCGCGGCTTCTCCACGCCGTCCTCGTAAGTGCCCGTGCCCTTGAGATGGGTGGAATGCGCCATGATACCTCCGGGCACGTGCTTGAACTTGTCCATCTGCTTCACGAAGTAATCGCGCACGTGGTAACCGATCTCGTCCAGTGTCTTGCCATGCGTGTAGGATATTTCCTTCACGTGCGGCGCGTAGACGATCAGCTTTCCCCCGTCCGCCACCACGGGCTCCAGCTTGAACATCGCTTTTCCCGCCGTCCAGATGTCGTCGTATATTTCCGCGGCCATCGAGAGCACGGTGTGGAAAGGCTTGTCCTTGTAGGTGATGTTCAGCTGCCGCGACAACGCCGCCGCTTCCTCCCAGGCCTTGACGGGGTCACCGATGAAAACGCCGTGCGTGTCCTCGCCACGCGAGGCGACGGCTACCAGCGTGCGCGGCACCTTCAACATCTGCGCGGCGTGCTCTATCACCCTGCGTGTCGGCGTCCAGGCGTTGCCGATCACTTCCATGTTGGTTATCAAAGCACCCAGCCAGTGGAAGAGGTAGGTTATCTCCGCCCCCGAGACGCCGGGAAAGATGTACTTGTGGCCGCCCGAGATTCCTGCCACCTCGTGCGGAAAGACGGAGCCAATGATCAGTAGTTCATCATAATCAAAGATCAGCTTGTTGACGAGCACATCCACCTCCCGCGCCATCAAGCCGCCCGATATCTCGCTTATCTCCTGCTCCGTTATCTTGCCGATGGATGTGAGCGCCCCGGGTTTGTCCCATTCGTGATTGAAGAACTTGACCCCGGCATACTCCCCTTTTCGCTCCTCGTCGCTGAGCGAAAGGCGTTTGCGAATAGCGCCTTCGTCCAGGGGCGGGTGTGTGCCAAGGGCAATCAGCACATCTACCGCCTTGGCCTGTGCTGAGATCTGCCCGTGTATGAGCTTGAAGAGCTCCCCCACGGGTCCCGAACGGGTGTTATCGGGCACGATGCATAGTATCTTTCTTGCCTCGTAGTCCTTCTTTTCGAAGTACTCCGCGACCGTTGTGCGAAGGTCATCGGGGCTTAGGGGAGTGTCAGGGGATTGTCTTGTGATTACCATCGTTATCGTTGGTCTAGAGTCGGCAGCCCGCTTCATGTTGTCTGGCGTGGTGGCGCCCTGCTCACTGAACGTCCCTCATTCATCTAAACAGTGTAGCGTCCAGCGTCTACTAGCGTACAGCGTGCGTCAGAACGCATAACCCAATACTCAATACCCAATACTCAATACCAACTCACACTCCACTGAACGCGGAGAACCCGCCATCAATCGGCACAACGATTCCCGTAACGAACTTCGCGCCGTCACCGATCAACCACACAACCGTGCCTATAAGGTCTGCCGGCTCACCAAAGCGGTCCATCGGCGTGTGCTCCAGGACCTTCTTGCCCCGCTCTGACGGCTTGCCGCTCTCCTTATCCGTCAAGAGATAACGGTTCTGCTCGGTGATGAAGAACCCAGGCGCGATGGCGTTGACACGTATCTGCTTTGAGTATTCCCGGCAGACGTGCACCGCCAGCCACTGCGTGAAGCTTGATACGGCCGCCTTGGCCGCGGAGTAGGCGGGTATGTTCGTAAGCGGCCTGAGCGCGCTGAGGCTGGAGATGTTGACTATCACCCCGTCGCCTCTTTCCGCCATCATCGGCGCCACTGCCTGGCTGGGCAGGACCGTTCCCATCAGGTTCAGCTCGAAGACGAAGCGCATCGCATCGGCGGGCAGTTCGTGGAAAGGCAAGTCGTCCGAGGTGGTCGCCTCCTTCTTGTTGCCTCCCGCGCCGTTTATCAGCACGTCAACGGGGCCCAGTTCCTGCGCCGTCTTCTCCAGCGCCGCGGCAACGCTCTTCCTGTCCAGCACGTCGCACTTCGCCGCAAGCCCCTTTACACCGGCCGCGGCCTGCTTCGCCGCTTTCTCGTCCAGGTCCCAGAGGGCGACCTTCGCTCCCCGCTCGGCCAGGCCCTTTGCCAGGGCGCCGCACAGCGCGCCGCCACCGCCCGTAAGCACCACCACTTTCCCCGTTATGTCGTAGAGCTTATCCATCTTTTTCTCTCCTCTCACACTCCCGCAAGGGCATAGGATATCATATCCGCCAGCCCGGCAGCGCGGCTTTCGTGGCCTCAAGCATTTCGTTGAACATCGCCCAGGCCTTGTCCGTGGGAATGAAGGTAAGCGGGTCGCAGAGCACTGCCTGGAAAGCCAGCTCCTTGTCACGCTTGAGTGCCGCTTCCAACGTCATCGCCTGGACGTCGCAGACGCGGCTCACGATGGTATTCAATGCTAGCGGCAACGGCTTTGCCTTGAGGGGAACCACCTTGTCCTTGCCGAAGCGGCAGTTCGTTTCCACGACATGCCCCGCTGGCAGGCCGGGCAATTGTACGCTATTGGGGATATTGACGTTGGTGGTGAGCTTACGCAACCCCAGCAACGCCTCCATCTGGTCAACGCCCTCTTCCGCCGAGCGCTGTATCCGTTCTATCTTCGGCGGCTTGAAGGGTGGCCATTTCTTTCCCTTTTTCGGCCGCGTGCTATACCACCTTTTCAATCGGTACGAACTCGGCGTGGCGCTAACGCCCCAGCGGTGCAGCCCTTTCTCCCCCTGGCAAAGATACCAGGGCACGAACTCTAGCAGGTGTCGGTCTCCCGCGAAGCCCAGCACACCGAAGCGGCGCAGAAAATCGGCGGCGATAAGCCCGTGCGCGCCAAACACTTGGCCCTTCTTTTTTCTCGCCAGTGCGTCCCTGGTGCGGTCATCGAAGAAGCCCTTGGCTGCCGAGTGCTTCCTGATCAACGGATAAACGTCCCGCCTCCGCCATGTCGCAGAGGTAAGAAAGGTGAAGTGGTTCAGGCCGGCGATGTCTATCTTTATCTCCCTGCGGTCGGAGCGCTTGACCTTCCAATATCGCTCCACCAGCGTGGAAAGCCACCACTGGTGGCCCAACACCTCGTGGCAGCAGCCAAAGGCCTTTATCCCCGGTTCCGCAGCGTAGAGCGCCTGCGTGCAAAGCGTCATCGGGTTGGTGTAGTTTATCACCCACGCCTTGGGGCAGAACTTCATTATCTTGTGAGCGTAGTCCCTGTAGACGGGGATAGCGCGCAGAGCGCGTAGGATGGCGGCGGGGCCCACGGTGTCGCCAACGGTGTGCAGGATGCCGTAACGCTTCGGGATATCCAGGTCGGAGGCCATCATCTCGATCGGCCCCGGCTGGATAGAAAGCACCACGAAATCCGCGCCCTTGAGCGCTTCTTCCACCCTCTTCACGGCGAAGACATCGAACTTCGTCCTCGATTCCGCGTGGCCGAAGACGCCAGCGGCGCGCAGGGCGTTGCGCCGCGCCGCTTCGTAGTCTATATCATACAGGACGATCTCGCCCCCGAGTTTCTCCGAGCAGGCCAGGTCGGCGAAGAGCCTCACGGCCCAGCCGCTACTGCCGCCGCCTATATACGCTATCTTTATTGCTGTCTTTCCCATGGTGTATTCCTCCTCCCGGGTCACGGATCTCGGGTCTCGTGTCAAGCGACGCGTGACACGCGACTCGCGACACGCGACAGATTAAATCCATTCGCTAACATGCCTCCGAATATGCTCCTCAAACTCCTTCTCTAACTCCCCCACGTGCTCGCGCAGCACACCCTCTATCCGCGCCCCGAAGCTCTTGATAGCACTGCCATAAGTCACGTGCATCACCTGCCTCAGGTCGTCGTTGCCGTCACCCGAACGGAGCAGGCCGGCGAGTTCCTCACCGTTCAAGCCGTCAAGCGATGGGATGCGCGTGCTATCCGTGCTCAGCTCGTAGCTGGCCCGTTCTGTTTCGAACCCTTTCAGCGAATGGGCATATACCTCGCGCAGCAAGTCGGGCTCGTGCCGCGCCACGATTTGCATCTCTTCCAGGTAGAACGTGCCTGCCGTTTTCAGGTGTATGTTATCGCCCAAGTGTTTCTTCAGTAACGGGTAAATGCTGAACTTGTCGCTGCCCGAATGTATGCTCGTACGTACGCCGAGCTCTCGAGTCAGTTCCGACAGCTTGCCAAGGTATTCCTCGAGCTCGGCTGTGTCGCGCGTCGCGTGTCGCGCGTCGCGTGTCGCATAGTAGTCGATGCCTTTTTCAAAATGACCGGGGAAGCGAGGTGCGATTTCATCCAGCTTCACGCCCTTCTTCCCCAGTTCCTCGACTATCTGTTTGATATCCTCAAGCTTCGTCGTCTCCGCCGTCTCGTCCAGCGACAGCTCGGCCGTGAATTCCTCCCCGCCCTTTCCCTCGCGCGTTAACTGAAGGAGTTCTTCCACCCTTTCGACGAGTCCCGAGGTCCGAGGTCCAAGGTCCCCGCTAACGTCATACGTAAAATGAGTATACCCCGCTTTGACCGCTTCCCTGACGTGAGCCGCTTCCTTCAGGTGGTCAGCGTCCGCCCCCCAGTTCTCAAGGCCCGCCGCCTTCGCCGCGACACGCGCGCTCTCCATCACCTCCGCGAAAGAGCGCCCGGTGCGCTCTATCTCGCGCACCGACTGCTGGACGAGGATAACGTTGAGCTTGAGCTTCTTCGCCGCCTTCGCCTGCGCGATGTTGCCTATCACCCAGGGGGAACGGTAGCCAAGGCCGAAGATGGGGTATTTCTCGATTACGCAGGGATCTGCCATTTTGGACCTCGGACCTGGGGCCTGGGGACTCGTAACGAACCTAGAGCTTTAGCTCAGAAGGGCTCCTTCCACATTAACTTATTATTGTGGGAGCCCTTGAGACCACCTTCGGTGGTCTTATAACTTTAATTCATACCCGGCTTCGCGCAGGATGAGCAGCAGGTTCGTCGCGGCGCGCTGGGAGAGCTGGTAACGCGCCTGTAACTCGCTCAGTTGCTCCGCCGTCAGCGTGGCGGGCCCGCGCTTCCCTTCCATTTCCTTCAGCGCCCCTTCCACTCTTTTCAGGTAGGCGAACTCAGGAATGTCCCACATCATCAGCTTCTTCCCTTTGCCCGCCAGCCCCCAGAGGTAGAGCATGTCGGAGACCGGCCCCGCCACCACGGGGTGCGCCGCGCCCGGGATAGCCACGGCGGTCTTGTCCTTGACCACGTAGGCCTTGTTCAGCGTCTTCTCGTCGAAAAGCAACTGCACGCCGTAGGCGCCCCATTTACCCTCGGCGTAGCGCGCGCGGTGGTAGTAGACCTCTTCCAGGTCGGACTGGCCCTGCTTCTCGGCATCCTTGTCATGCACGTGCAGGGGCGTCCCCGACCACAGCGCGGGGGGCGAATACGTCTCCCCCACGGTGAGATTACTGCTCTGCTTTCCCGCCGCGACGAGGTTATAGATGTCACGCCGCCAGGAACCGACGCCGCGGCTCACGCACTCCACCTCATTCGTCTTGATGTGCAGGGGGATCCTTGTGCGCGGCCCGTAGGCAGGGGCGGAGAAGAAAGCCATCTCGCCGCTGCCCCTTATCTCGTACTCCAGCCCCTCGGGCACGTACACCGCGCTCGCGTTGGACTCCCCCGGCAGGGCCGCGAAGGGGCCGCCCTTTCTCTCACCCTTGAAGACGGTCTGGCCGAGGCGGAGCTCGTAGCGCCCCTCCTGGGGCACGAAGACATATTCACGCTTTCCCGTCTTGCCCTTGACCGGTTGCTTCCCCAAGCGGTACAGGCCGAAGGCGATGATATTGAGCGGCACGCCTTTCTTGGCGGGGTCAAAGATCAGGCCAGACCTCTTGAGGCCGGCGCATTCGACCGTGGGGTCAATCCTGCCGCTTTGTATCCTCTTCGCGTACTCTCTCAGTGTCTGCTTCACGTGTACTTCCCTCTCCCTTGACGGGTGTTCAGACCGGGGACATGGTAAACGGGTGTTCGGAGACATAGTATACACAT
>CBDVCL010000100.1:0-7351 GCA_965372475.1 uncultured bacterium
AACAAAAAGCCTTCTTTCGAAGGCCTTTTGTTTGGTGGAGACGATGGGATTCGAACCCACGACCCCCGCCTTGCGAAGGCGATGCTCTCCCAGCTGAGCTACGTCCCCGTGCGCCGCCGAGGCGGCGGTTTGCTGAGGCCCTTGCTTCATCCTAGATGATAGATGTACAAGGGTCATCCCGTCTCCCTCGAGAGAAATTATGGAAACGGGGCTCTACTGATCTATTCCTCAAGAAAACACAACTGCCAGCCACATGCATTGTACAGTATGCCGAGGACACTGTAAAGGCGTTTTGGTGTTGGCTAAAGTATCGAGGAGGAGCGGTGTATTCCCCGCGCCTGTCTTGACATCGGCGGCTGGGGGGATATACTCAAGGTAGTTCTAGGCGGGTAGCTACGCGGCGGGGCCGCGGCCTGGTCAAGGCGTGTGATGGGGTTGGCTGCATAGGATAAGCACCGCGACAAGGATATATCAATCGCTTACATGATTAGTAGCATTAGACTCAAATGAAAGTATCAAACTTATTTATTAGAAAGATTAGATAATGACTAAAGTAATATGCGGTCGCGCCGATATAAGGGGTAAGCCTGCGTTGTGCGTGTATTACCTCAACCGCGGCTGCCAGCCGAAAAGCATCGGGGGAGATATTTTAGCGGTTCGACCGCACTGGAGCTCCTACCTGGTTACGGATGGTGGTTGTTGGGGTACACGGCAAACGCGGGCTTACTTTTTTGCTAAGAATATTATCGAGGCCATACATGTAGTATGGCTTTCTTCTTTAGGCGCTAGATATGGGATAATCCAGACTTCTTTTGTAAGCGGTGTAAAATGGTTGGTGAAAGTCCTTGACAGTACTTGTGTAATATCATATATTAACCATTGTAAGTAGTTGATAGAAATGGTGTATTGAGTTGATAGAATTGTTATAAGCTGGGAAGGAAATCATGCCGATGCCAATGTATTCGATCAAGGAAGTCGCGGAGAAATTGAAGGTGCATCAACAGACACTGCGTAACTGGGAGCGGTGCGGGCTGTTTGCCATCCAGAGGGTAGGGATAAACAAGACCAGGGTATTCAACGAGACGGACATTGCACTGTGCCACAAGATCCTCAAGTACTCGGGCAAGGGCATCAGCCTGAAGGGCATCAAGGAGCTCCTGAGCATGAACAACGGCGGTGACGGAAAGGATGGGGAATGAGCGGGATGTTTAGCGGCAAAGTCGACAAGATCCTGGCGAACGCCATGGACGCCGCCTGGCTTAACCAGCGCGTCATCGCCAACAACATGGCCAACGTCAATACCCCGAATTTCAAGCGTAGCGAAGTATCCTTCCAAGACAAGCTGCAGGCCGCGCTAAAGGGACAGAGAGAGGGTTTCATGGACGTGCGCCATGCCAAGCATATCGGCGACTCTCCCCGCGTGGCCCTGGAGGAGATCAAGCCTGAGATCTACCGGGTGCGCAATACCAGTCTGCGTACCGACGGGAATAACGTGGACATGGACATCGAGATGGCCAGGCTGGCCGAGGTCCAGTTGCTGTATAGCGCGCTGCTGGAAGTGATCAGCGCCAGGCACAGCCGCCTGCGCACGGCGATAACCGAAGGCCGATAGCGTATTCGTGGTGTCGGACCACTGCGTCCGACACCGGCTGATAGCCGGTAACAGGTAGTAAGGAGAAAGGAAAGAAATGAATATCTTCTCGACCTTTGAGATAAGCGCTTCCGGCTTGACCGCTGAGCGGATGCGCATGGACGTCATCGCCAATAACATCGCCAACGTGAATACCACGCAAACCGCGGAGGGAGGGCCCTACAGGCGGCAGCGCGTGGTCTTCAACCCGCGCGGGCAGAAACCGGAGTTCCTGGTGCACTTGCCCGGCATGGTCAAGGAGCGCCAGATAGGCGAGGGCGTGAGAGTGGTCGGCGTCTTCAAGGACGCGGCGGCGCCGCGCATGGTATATGACCCCGGGCATCCCCACGCTGACGCCAGGGGCTATGTCGCCATGCCCAATCTGAACATAGTCTCTGAGATGGTGGACATGATGACGGCCACCAGGGCCTACGAGGCCAATCTCAGCGTGATCAGCGCGGCCAAGGGGATGTTCCTCAAGACGCTGGACCTTTTGAAAGGATAATCGGCGATGACCAAGATTAATCCCATCGTTACCAGTTTCAGGCAGATCGCGCCTATCGGCGGCGGCGCGCCGGCGCTGCAGCAGCCGGGGAGCGACTTCGCCCAGATGCTGAAGACGGCGCTGGGCAATGCCAACCAGGACCAGCTTGCGATCGATGGTGTGGCCAAGGGACTGGTCACCGGTGAAGTGGAGAATATTCACCGCGCGGTGATGGCCATCGCGGAGGCCGATCTGAAATTCAGGTACGTTTTGCAGGTGCGAAACAAGATCATCGACGCTTACCAGGAAATAATGAGAATGCAGATATGAGAGCGCGGATGACGCGGATTAGCAATCAGCGTCAAATCAGCGGATAAAAGGAGATTCAGCTTTGCGTGAATTCCTGAGGCAGTTGGCGGCGCAGGTGAAGGCGATCTGGGGGAAGATGAACAGGGTGCAGCGGGGTATCCTGGTGGGATTGCCGGCGTTGATCCTCGCGGTCTTCGTCGCTTTCCTCATCAACGCCACCAAGCGGGAATACGCTGTTCTCTACACCGGCCTGGAGGACAAGGACCTGGGGAAGATAACGGCGAGCTTGCGCGGCACAGGAGTGTCCTTCCGGCTTTCCGGCGGCGGCACGCTGTCCGTGCCGGACGACCAGGTGCACCGCGTGCGTATCGACCTGGCAACCGAAGGCCTGCCCTCGACGGGCGGGGTGGGTTTCGAGCTGTTCGACGAGCCCAAGTTCGGTATGACTGATTATATACAGAAGGTGAACTTTAAGCGGGCGCTGGAGGGTGAGCTGGCTCGTTCGATCGCCAGCATGAAAGAGGTGCGCCGCGCGCGCGTGTTCCTCGTTTTGCCGGAGCCGAAACTGTATATAGAGGAACAGCAACCCGCCTCAGCCTCGGTGCTGCTGACGATGCTTCCTGATATCAAGCTGCGCAAGGCGCAGGTAAGGGGGATCGTTCACCTGGTGGCCAGCGGCGTGGAGGGCCTGGAGGTGGGCAGGGTGAAGGTCGTGGACGCTCACAGCAACATCCTTTCAGACGGCATCCAGGACGATTACGACGCGGCCGAAGAAGGGGAACTCTCGCTCAGCCGTGGCGTCAAGCTCACCGCCGACCAGCTGAAGGTGCAACGGACGAAGGAGCGCGAGATAGAGAAGAAGGTGGAGAGCCACCTGAGCAAGGCGCTGGGTCCCAACCGTGCCACCGCGCGCGCCGCCGTGGAGATAAACTTCGACCAGTCCCAGGTAGAAGCTGAGCTCTATGAACCCGTCGCGGACGACAAGGGCATCGTGCGCAGTGAGCAATCCACCCTCGAGACTTACATCGGCGAGGGTCTGCCCAGCGGCTTGCCGGGCGGAGTGCCCGGCACCGAGTCCAACATACCCGGCTACCAGCAGGTCGTGGGAGGAACGGCGCAGTATAACAGGGAAGAAGGCACCACCAATTACGAGATAAGCCGTCGCGTCACCAAGAACGTGACCGCGCCGGGCCGTATCAGGCGGATCACCCTCTCGGTGATCGTGGACAACGTCCAGCCGCAGCAGCTCGCGGCGATCGAGCAGGCGGCGATACACGCGGCCGGGCTGGACATGGTGCGCGGCGACACGCTGTCGGTAGAGAACATTCCTTTTGACACTTCGTTATTGCAGCAAGAGCGTGTGGAGATGGAGACCATGGCACAACAGGCGTTTTGGCACAACTTGTTGCTGACAGGACTGATCCTCCTGGTGGCCGTTTTCCTCTTGATCTTCCTTCGCTCACTCCTGAGGCCCAAGGTGGTAAAAGAGGTGGGAGCTCCCCTGGAGCCTATCCCTCCTCCCTTTGAGGCGGAGCCTGACCTCGACCTGCAGCTTGAGCCCGAGCCGGAACCGGAGCCCGAGGTCGAGCCGGAGCCCGAGCCTGAACCGGAGCCCGAGCCGATAATTACCGAAGAGACTACGGCCGAGGAACTGGAAGCCATCAAGGCGCGCAAGGAGTTGGAGCGGAAGCGGCGTATCAGGGAAGAAGTAGAGAGGATCGCGTCCCAGCAACCGGCGAACATCGCCAACATAATCAAGCGCTGGCTGGCCGAGGAGTGATCCTTGCGGCGGGCGGTTCCTGGTGTTTGGCGAAGGGAGCGGCACACAGCGTTGCCGCGTCACGGCGGCTAATAGGGGAGATGGCATGACTGAGAACGAAAGAAAGAAAAGTGTCCCTGCGGCGAAGCAGGGAACTCCTGCCATGGACCTGGAGGATGTAGGTAAGCTGGGAGTGCGCGCCCGCCGCCGCCACATCCGCGATGAACTGGAAAAGGTGGCGTGCCAAAAGCCGCAGGACCTCGCCAGGGTGATCAAGGCGTGGTTGGAGGACAAGAAGTAATCCACGGATTACACTGATTTCTCAGATTATCGATTGGGTTAGGATAGATGAAGAAGTTAAAGGCAGAGCATAGGATGCAGAAGAGGAAGGCCATGGGTTTTCCCATCTGGGGAATCTGTGAAATCTGTGGATAAGCAAGAGGAGGCCCGATAATGGCAAAGCAGGCACAGAAGAAGAGCTTGACACCGGAGCAGCGTGCTGCTGCCCTGGTCATCTCACTGGGACCCGAAATGAGCGCGAAGATCTACGAGCAGCTCAAGGAGGACCAGGTGGAGAGATTGACGCTGGAAGTCGCCAACCTGCGCAAGATAAGCTCGGAGGAGCGCGACTCGCTGATGGAAGAGTGCTACAACCTGACCATGGCCCAGGATTACATGGCCCAGGGCGGCGTAGAGTACGCGCATGAGGTACTGGAAAAGGCGATGGGCACAAACAAGGCGATGGAGATCATCAACCGCTTGCAGGGCTCACTGCAGACGACGCCCTTTGAATTCATCAAGCGCACCGATCCGCAGCAGCTGATAAACTTCATCCAGAACGAGCACCCGCAGACCATCGCCCTCGTCCTCGCCCACCTCTCCGCCGACAGTGCCGCCGTAGTGCTTTCCGCCTTGCCGCCGGAGACGCAGATAGAGGTATCCAAGCGCATAGCTTCCATGGACCGCGCCACGCCGGACGTGGTGATGGAGGTGGAACGGGTGCTCGAGCGCAAGATCTCAGCGGTCTTTACCCAGGAATTCACCGCCGCCGGCGGCGTGCGCGCGCTGGCCGAGGTGCTCAACCGCGCCGACCGCAGCACGGAGAAGGCGATAATCGAGAAGCTGGAGGAGTCCGACCCGGACCTGGCCGAGGAGGTAAAGAGGCTGATGTTCGTCTTCGACGACGTGATGCAGCTCGACAACCGTACCGTGCAGAAGGTGCTTACCGATGTGGACACCAAGGACCTGGCCCTGGCGCTCAAGGGCGCCTCCGACGAGGTGAAGGACCATGTGCTGAAGAACATGTCCAAGCGTGCCAAGCAGACGATCGAGGAGGAGATGGAATTCATGGGCCCGGTGAGGCTGAAGCATACCGAGGAGGCCCAGCAGAAGATAGTCAACGTGATCCGCCAGCTGGAGGAGATGGGCGAGATCGTTGTCGCCCGTGGCGGCGAGGAGGAAGTCTTTGTCTGAGGGCAAGAGCATATTCGAGGAGGGCGGCTACGTGATGAGCCAGGAGAAACTCGTGCTGGATAACGCTACCTGGGACGAGGAACTGCGCCTGCGCTACCAACAGCAGGAGGAGGCCAAGAGCCTGGCCCTGCTGGAGCGAAAACGCGCGCGCCTGGAGAAGGTCAAGCAGGCGATGCGCCTGGCGGAGCAAGAGCGGCTGGCGCGCGAGAAGGCCGAGGAGAAAGTAGTAGGGGAGGACGGGGAACCGGATACCGTCCCCGCCGAGCTGGTCAAGGAGGAGGCGGATAACATGTTGGCCGAGGCGCGTGAAAAGCTGGAGGCGGCGGCGAGAGAGAGGGGGGAAGCGACGGCCGTCCTGCGCGAGGCGCGCCTGGCGGCTGAGAAGATGACGGAGGAGATGCGCGCGGCGGCGGAGAAGAAGGCCGAGGAGATCGAGCGCGAGGCACGGGGTAAAGCGGAGCAGGAAGGATTTGCCAAGGGGCAGGGGGAGGGCTACGCCAAAGGACTGGACGAGGGAACGGCCAAGGGCCTGGAAAAAGGCTTGGCGGAGCTGGCGGAACTCAAGGCTGCTTACGAGAAGGTCCTGCGCGAGCTTTCCCAGCGGGCGGACGCGGCGATAAGCGAACGGGCGGAGAAGGTGAACGGGGTGGTGATGGACATAGCCCGCCGCGTCGTGGCGGCTGAGCTGGAGGTAAAGGCGGAGGTGGTGGTGAACGTGGTCGGGGAGGCCCTGGGAAAGATAAGGGACACCAACAAGGTCATCATCCATCTTAACCCGCAGGACGTTCAGGAGGCGCGCCGGCATCGCCACGACTTCCTCGCAGCTCTCGATGGCGTCTTCAACCTGCAGATGGTCGAGGACGAGACGGTCGGCCGCGGCGGCTGTATGATCGAGACCGGTTCCGGCCTGGTAGACGCCCGCCTGGAGAGCAAGCTCACCGAGATCGCGCAGGAACTGGAGTTGCCGGCGGCGGCAGAAAGCTCGGCCGCAGCGGTCGTGGCTGACGCGGCTGACGGCGCGCCCGCGACGGCGGCCACCGCTGCCCCGGAAGCGGAGCAGGCGGCTGGGGAAGGGGATTCTTTCAAGCAGCTGGAGGCGAAACGCCCCGCCGAGGAAGATACTGACGAGGAGCGGCAGGAAGAATAATGATGGATTCCCTGGAGCTGATGAAAAGTAAGCTGAAACGGGTGAAACCGATCAAGGTCTCCGGCCGGGTGGAGAAGGTCGTCGGTTTGACTATAGAGTCCAGCGGTCCCGCCACGGCCGTGGGCGAGATCTGCCGCATAGAGAGCGATGGCGGGGCAAGCGTGCCGGCCGAGGTGGTCGGCTTCCGCGATGACCGGGTGATCCTGATGCCGATCGGCGCGGCGCGCGGCATCGCGCCCGGTGACAAAGTCGTAGCCACGGGTCGTGGTTTCACGCTCAGGGCGGGGCATGACCTGCTGGGACGCGTCGTCGACGTCGGCGGCCAGCCCCTGGACGGGAAAGGGCCCATCGCCGGGGAGACGGAGATAGCGACGGAAAAGGAGGCGCCAGCGGCGATGGAGCGCCGGCGCATTACGGATATCTTGGTTACGGGATTGAGGTCGGTAGACGCCGCCTTGACCCTGGGCGAGGGTCAGCGCATAGGTATCTTCTCCGGCAGCGGCGTGGGCAAGAGCACGATGTTGGGGATGATAGCGCGATACAGCTCAG
>CBDVCL010000101.1:0-7341 GCA_965372475.1 uncultured bacterium
TGCTGACGCATACGGCGGGCTTCGCGAACAGCTATCGGGGCGCGCATACGCGGCGGCGAGGAGGACACCGGGGTGCGGGAGCGCCTGCGCCGGAAAGTTTTTGGCGCGGTGCGGCGCGAAATGGGGCACGGTAATATCGTGCAGTCGCTGACGCTGATGCTGAATATGCTCGCCGCCTATCCGAATAACGGCGACGCGATGCTCTACGCGGGGAATATCCTCTACGAAAGCGGCGAGAAAGCGAGGGCGGCTCGCTACTACCGCCAGTTGCTCTCCCTTAGTCCTGAGCATGCGATGCGGCAGGAGATCAAGCGGAGGATGGGGGAGCAGTAGGCTGGGCTAAAGGGCTAAGGGGGCAAAGGTGTAAAGGGCCGGCCCATTGCCCCTTTACCCCATTGTCCCATTATCCCTACTTCTTCAGCCACCGATTCATAACAGCACACGCCGTCAAGTCCCCCGTCACGTTCACAGCGGTACGCGACATATCGAGGATGCGGTCGACGCCGATGATCAGGGCGATGCCGCCGGGCGGCACGCCGATCGTCTGGAGGATGGTGGCGAGGATGACGATGCCCACGCCGGGCGCGGAGGGCGTGCCGATGGAGGCGCCGACCGTGGTTATCGTGAGCAGGATAAGGCTTGCCAGCGTGAGCTCGACGCCGAAGACCTGGGTGAGGAACACTGCCGCTATCACCTGGTAACAGGCGGTGCCGTCCATGTTGACGGTAGCGCCCAGGGGCACGATGAATTGAGCGATAGCGGGCCTGATGCCCAGCTTTTCCTCCGCCGTCTTGATGGAGAGCGGCATCACCGCCGCCGAGCTTGAAGTGGAGAAGGCGAGCAGTTGCACTTCGCGTATGGCGCGCAGGAATTGGAGGGGAGAGCGCTTGGCGAAGACAGCCGCGATCACCAGGTACCAGCAGAGGACGAGAAGCAGGCCCAGCAGGACGGTGCCGACATAAACGGACATGCCGAGCAGGGTGGCCAGGCCAACCTTTATTGTCACCTGGCTCAACAAGCCGAATACGGCGTAGGGCGCCAGCATCATCGCCCAGCTCACCACTTTCATAGATACCTCGCGCAGTGAGTCGAGCATATCCAGCAGGGGCTTGGCGCGCGTCTCCGCTATCCCTACCAGGGCGATGCCCATAAGGATAGAGAAGATCACCACCTGCAGCATCTGGCCCTCGAGCGCCGCGCCCAAAGGGTTGGTGGGGATGAGCGAGACGATGCGCTCAGGGAGCGAGAGGGACCCTGTTCCTACCACGGGCGCCGCGGCCGCTTCGACTTTCGCTTCACCCATCGCACTGCTTATCAGGGCGCTGTCCACGTATTTCCCCGGCTGTATCAGCATGGAGAGGCTGATGCCGATGACCACGGCGGTGGTCGCCATCACGGCGAAATACGGGAAGATGCGCATCGAGATTCGCTTGAGATATGCGGGGTCGCCGCTGGAGGTGAGCCCGAGGATGATCGATGAGAGTATCAGCGGGATTACCACCATCTTCACCAGGGCGAGGAAGACGTAGCCGGGCAGGGCGAGCCAGCCGGATATGGCGTAGGCGTTCTCTGTGCTCACCAGGGCCGCTCCCGAGGGGGAGAGCAACAGCCCCGTACCGATGCCCAAGAGCATGCCGGCAAGGATCTGCGCCCAGAGGCGTGTCTTCACCAGGAGTTGGAGGCTTCCTGCGAGTTGTATTAGTTTCTTTCGGGGCATTTGTTTCGCCGAACGTCTGACGTCCAAGGTCAAACGTCACTTTTGAGGAAGAAGTATAGCACGGAAGCGATATACGGTCAACTGAGAACCGAGAACTGAGAACCGAGAACACAGCCGACGACTTTGTTTCGCGGATGTGCTAGAGTGGCAACTCCTAAAAAGGAGGCAGAGGATGAAGATACTACTCACCGGCGGTACGGGGATGATCGGTTCCAACGTAGTCAAGGCACTGCTGGACGATAACCCGAAGCACAGGCTCACCCTCCTGGCGCGAGACCCGAAGAAGGTCAAGGGCTTCGTTGGGCATCGACAGATCAAGCTGATCAAGAACGACCTGCCGAAGCACGGCGTCAAGGCGGCGTGCTTCAAGGGGCAGGACGCGGTGATACACATCGCGCTCTGCTGGGGCAACTCGGCGACGGAGATGCTCAACAACGACACCCTTACCACGGTGACACTGTTACAGCGCGCGCAGGAGGCGGGGGTGAAGCAGTTCATCTACACGTCATCCACGGCGGCGATGGGCGAGATCAGGATGAATATGCCCGAAGACATCAACACCATCTCGGACAACTATTACAGCGCCACCAAGTCCGCGAGCGAGAACTACCTGATGGCGATGGGCGCAACGAGCAAGATGCGCTGCAACGTGGTGCGGCCCGGCTACACTTTCGCCAACCCCGCCGTGGCAGGCGCGCCCACCGAGTATGATTCAGGCGAGCATACCTTCCTCAATATCGTCAAGAACGCGCGCGCCAACAAACCCATCAAGATGATAAAGAACTCGGGCACGCAGTATATCGCCGCGGACGACCTGGCAAAGCTCTACGTCGCCATCCTCAAGTCGAAGGTGAACCGCCGCATCTACAACGCCCTGGCGCGCAAGTTCATCAAGCAGGAGCGGGTGGCGAAAAAGGCGATAGGACTGCTCGGCTCAAAGAGCAAGATAGTCTTCGACGACAGGGGCTGGGGAGTCAGCGATACCTTCGGCGTGAAGCGGATGAAAGATGACTTCGGCTTGGAATTTCATTCGTGGCCGAAGGTCGTCGCTCACATTGAGCACATCATTAGGACAGTTTAGAAAGTTGAAAGTTTGGAAAGTTCAGAAAGTTGCGTCAGATTCAACTTTCAAAACCTTCTAAACTTTCTAAACATTCAAAACGTGACCAACATCGCCACCTTCGACTCACGACCATCAAACGTCGCATCCAGCGAAGCGTAGCGCGACTGGGCGAGCTTCTCGGCGATGAGATAAGAGGCGACGCTAATACCCAGGCCGCTGAAGCCGATGATCAGCCACTGGTTGGCCGTCTTCACGTCCTTTTCGTATGTATTGTAGAGCTCCTGGGCCGCCTCGGCGTCGGTCGCCGCCATGTATTGGTCATAAGTGCGGTTGGCTTTTCCCTTTTCGATCAAGCCCAGCGTCATTCCTGCGAACCACGTCCCCGCGCCCGCGTAAGAGACGGCCTTAGCCAGGGAAAAGCCCTCCGCTTTCGCCGGCAGGCTGAGCGTGAGGGCAGTGATTGCGGCGAGGATGTATCTCAAGGTTCCCGTGTCCCCTGCTTGATTAACTTGACCCTTAGTATTCCATAAAACTCTACTACTGTCAAGGGCGAGCGCGGGGATCGGAAAGCCCGCCGGAGGCGGGCGCGCGGCTTCTCACCACCGGATATCGCCGAGAGAAGCTGCACATCGGGGGTTGGGAATTGGAGACTCGCCAAAGGCCACCCACTCACCGACCGTGCATTCAGGTAAGAAAGTAGGGGCGCAGCATGCTGCGCCCCTACATGCGTCAGGTGCGTGGTGTGAAGCTCAGTACGTGGTCCTCTGTCTTCAGTCTTTGGTTCGCTCAATAAACCAGAGCTACGTCGTCCAACCATAAGTCGAAGGGCTTTCCCTCGTCATGTACGGCCCAGACGATGCTTTCCACGGTAGCCAGGGACAAAGCTACCTTGGCGTCTCCGGTCGCCCACTCCGGCTGGGCGAACTCGGTCCAGGCGAAGGTGAAACGCTGCCATTGCGGCGTGGTGGCGAACTTGCGCGCGTGCCCCACGCCCGTACCCGAGAGGTTCACGCCGTTTATCACGGCCGCCGGGGAAACGGAGGCGTTAGTGCTCGTGGCGGAACGGGCGAGGAAGGTGATGCCCTTGCTGCCGGTGAGGTCCGCGGTCTTGCCTTCCGTGTTCAGGCCGCTGGTGGCCTGGGCCCAGCACCACTTCGGATCGGCGCTTACGCCGAGCGTGCCCTTGACGTGCAGGGCGCGCTGGGAGGTACTCGTGGGCTTTTTCAGCGCCTCTATGGCGAAGGCTATCTTCGTGGCGCCATGCTCGTCGCCAACGGCGAACCAGGCCCCCGCGGCGGCGGCTATCTTGTTGGTGAGGCAGAGGTTCATGTTGTCGCCGTCCTCGAAATCATCGATCATCTTCATCGACGCCGCCTGCGCGACCAGAACCACCGCCAAAGCGATACCCAAGACTGAGATCAACGTCTTCTTCATATCATCCTCCTTTTTGCTGTGTGGTAGATGATAACACATTAAGAAAAACAGGTCTATAATTTGGTTTATTCGCGTGGGCTGGAGGGTGTTGACTATTACCACGTTACGGTGTATATATGGAGTAAGGTTGTGTGTGACTATGAAGAATCCTCCCAAGAAAAGGCTCTTGCTTGTTGTCGCGGCACTCGCGCTTCTTGTGGCCGCCCCGCCCCTTTCTGCCGTACGGGGGACGGGCGGCGAGCCGCGCGGCAAGGCATTCGGGCATGACAAAGTCAAGCTGAAGAAAGAGAGGGAGGAGAAGCGGCAGAAGGCGCTGGGCCGCAGCCTGTCCGAGTGGGCGGAGTTCAAGAAGAAGCAGAAGGACAAGAAGTGGCGCGTGCGCTTTGACCCCGTGCGCGGCGTGCCCGCGGCGATAACGGGCGCGCTAAGTGAGCCTCTACCGGGCAGCCCCGCTGACGCAGCGCGGGGATTCATCGAGAGCAATTCGCGCCTACTGCGGCTAGACGGCCGCCAGCTCGGCGCGGCAAAGCTGGTCGAGCGCGGCAAGTGGGTTCACGTCAGCTACGACCAACAGTATCGCGGCCTTCCCGTTGAAAGGGGCCGGATAACCGTCCATCTCACCGCGGCCAATGAAGTCGCGGCCCTGCATTCAAGCATCGAACCCGATATTGATATCCCTGTCGTGCCGGCCATAGATGAGCATCAGGCCCTGGCGGCAGC
The DNA here is from genome assembly GCA_965372475.1 of uncultured bacterium. Lineage (GTDB taxonomy): Bacteria > Oederibacteriota > JAUXIB01 > JAUXIB01 > JAUXIB01 > CBDVCL01. The sequence continues at coordinate 4,935 of CBDVCL010000101.1, forward strand.
GAAGGGCGACCTGGATGGGAAACCGGATCCCAAGAGGCAGCCCGAGGTATCCCTGGTCATCTTTCCCAACCCCGAAGACGGGGAGGTGTATCTCGCCTGGAGGGTAAGGGTATCGGTTTACTATCCACTGGGGAACTGGCTCTATTTCATCGATGCAGGCGACGGGCACGTGATCTACAAGCACAATAGCGTGCGCTCTGCCTCGGGGACGGTTCGGGGCAAGGTCTTCCCCCTCACGGGGGATATGCCCCTGGTGGCAGAGCCGTTCCTGGCTCAGGAGGTGGTGGTCGCGGATACAAGCGCGGTGACCGTCTTCAACGACAACATGGAGGGCGGCGTCAACGGCTGGACGACCGCGGACGACTCAGGCAACGGCCAGCTCTGGCATCAGATAAACAGCCACCTCACCGTGGCGCAGCCCAGCCACACGGGCTCCTGGAGCTGGTGGTGCGGTACAGATGGCACCGGCTGGTATGACGACCAATTGGACAACAGCCTTATCAGTCCCGCGATCAACTTGTCGGCCTACGGCGGCAGCGAGCTGTCCTTCTGGCACTATTACGACACCGAGCCCGCTTTTGATTTTCTTTATGTCGAGATCACTGACGACGGCGGCTTCAACTGGTATCCCCTGGGTTCTTTCGCCGGGCCGAGCTACGCCTGGCGGCAGGAGCGGCTAGACATCAGCCCTTACGCGGGGGACACCATCAAGATACGTTTCCGCCTGGAATCGGACGCCTACGTATGCGAATACGCCAGCTGTTTCATAGATGATTTCATCGTGCGCGGCACAGCGGCGGCGGGCGCCACCGCTTTCACACAGGATAGCGGCTACTATAGCGTCCCCAGGGACGGCGAGCTCTACTCACATCTCTCGGGCCCCTATGCCCGGGCGATAAACGAGGACGATGCCGAGGTATCATACCAGTCCGCCTCCCCGGGCTCCTGGACCTGGGATTATCTCGCCAGCGACCCTCACGTGGATGAGGTGAACGTCTTCTACCATATCAACCGCGCGCACCGTTTCGTGCAGAAACAGCTCGGCTACCTGGGCATGGATTACCAGATGACGGGGCTGGTGCATTACGGTACGAACGAGAACAACGCCTACTATGACGGCTATCGCAGCCTGTTCTTCGGTGACGGTGACGGAGTTGTCTTCCACGAGCTCTCCCGCGCCGCGGACGTGATATACCACGAGTACGGCCACGCCCTGCAGGAAAGCATCTACGGCAAGATGTATGACTGGCAACCCGGGGCGATAGACGAGGCCTACGCGGACTACTTTGCTGCAACCCTTACCAATGACCCCGTAATAGGTGAATGGGTCGCGCTCAGCGGCGCGATACGGGACCTGAGTTTGTTCTTCACCTATCCCGACGACTGGGCGGATCAGAGGCACGCCGACTCGAGGATATACTCGGGGGCGATGTGGGATCTGCGCCAGGCGCTGGGCGCGGAACTGGCGGACGAGATACTTTTCGGCGCCCTCTTCTTCCAGCCGTGGACATTCAGGGAGTGCCTGGAAGCGACACTATTGTCAGATGATGACGACGGTAACTTGGGCAATGGCACGCCGAACCAGGCGGCGATAGAGGCGGCCTTCGCCGCGCACGGTATCGGCTTGAGCGTGAGCGGGCCGGGGGACACCTATGAGCCGAACAACGATTTTGACGAGGCGTTCGGCGCGCTCAGCTCCGGGTCGCTGTATAACTCCTATATATATACGTCGGCGGATGTCGACTGCTACTACCTGCGCACCGGGACGGGGACACTCACGGTGGACCTGGCCGTGCCGCTGGGCCTGGACTACGACCTTTACGTCTTCCTCGGCTACTATCCCCATTATTTCTGCTATACCTCGGCCAATGTCGGCGCGGGAGTGGATGAGGCCGTCACGGTCAGTTGTTCCAACGACCTCTACTACGTGGTGGTAATACCCCGTGCGCCTATGTTGGATTTCTCGATCGTTTCTTCCTACGGGCTGACAGCGACCTTCCCCGCGGCCGCGGCGGACGGCACGCCTCCCGTGGACACTCCCCTCATTCCCGAGGCGCGGGGGCCCTTCTGCGGCTCGAGCGTGACCTTCACCTGGGCGATGGGAGACGCCTATGACTTGGAGAGCGGCATCGCCGGCTATTACCTACAGCTGGGCACGTCGCCCGGCGCCAGTGATATCTTTGACGCGGACGTGGGGAACGTCTTCTCTCGGGAGATCACGGGGCTCAGCCAGGGGCAGACCTATTATGCGCGGGTGCGGGCGAAGAACGGCGCGGGATTTTACGGCGGTTACTCAGGGAACAGCGATGGGGTAACGGCAGACCTTACGCCACCGCTGGGCGTGTGCGCGACGATAGGTCAGAACTGGTTGGACACGACGACGCTGGAGTTCGTGTGGGGGCAAGGA
>CBDVCL010000102.1:0-7339 GCA_965372475.1 uncultured bacterium
TACAAGCCCACGGGCGACCAGCCCGCCGCGATCCGCAAGCTGAAGAAGTACGTTGCCGGCGGATGCCGCGACCAGGTCTTGCTGGGGGTGACCGGCTCGGGCAAGACTTTCACCATGGCCTGTCTCATCGCCGCCTTGCAGCGGCCCGCGCTGATAATCTCCCATAACAAGACGCTGGCGGGACAGCTCTACGGTGAATTCAGCGAGTTCTTTCCGCGCAACGCCGTGGAATATTTCGTCAGCTACTACGATTATTACCAGCCAGAGGCCTACATCCCCACCACCGATACCTTCATAGACAAGGAAGCTACCCGCAACGACGAGCTTGACCGCCTGCGCCTCTCGACCACGCGCTCTTTGCTGGAGCGGCGGGACGTGGTGGTGGTCGCCAGCGTCTCCTGCATCTACGGTATCGGCTCGCCCGATGATTACAAGGGCATGCACCTTTCTCTCAAGCTGGGCGAGATAGTCAGCCGCGACAAGCTCCTGGGCGACCTGGTGGCGATGCAATACGAGCGTAACGATGTCGATTTTCACCGCGGCACCGTAAGGGTGCGCGGCGAGGTGGTGGACATCTATCCCGGCTACGGGGAGACGTCCCTGCGGCTGGTCTTCGAGGACGAGAAGATAAGCGCGATGATCGAGACGGATCCCCTGCGCGGCGAGGAGATCGGGCGTCACCGTATCATCACCGTTTATCCCGCCAAGCACTACGTGATGCCGCGCGACAAGATGCTTGGCGCCCTGGAAAACATCCGCGCCGAGTTGAAGGGCAGGCTGGCTGAATTCAGGAAGAAGAAGAAACTGCTGGAGGCCCAGCGGCTGGAGCAGCGCACGAATTACGACCTGGAGATGCTGGCCGAGCTGGGCTTCTGCCAGGGGATCGAGAACTACTCAAGGCACTTCGACGGCCGCCGCGAGGGCGAACCGCCCTACACCCTGCTTGATTACCTGCCTGACGATGCCCTGGTATTCATAGACGAGTCGCACGTGACCGTGCCCCAACTGGTCGGCATGTACAAGGGAGACCGCTCGCGCAAGATGTGCCTGGTAGAGCACGGTTTCCGCCTGCCGAGCGCGCTGGACAACCGTCCCCTCTACTTCGAGGAGAGCGAGAAGAGGCTGAAGACGGTGACCTTCGTCTCGGCTACGCCCGGGGATTACGAGCTCAAGCGATGCGGCGAGAGGGTGGTGGAGCAGATCATCAGGCCCACCGGCTTGACGGACCCTCCCGTGGAGGTGCGGCCCGTCACCGGTCAGGTGGACGACTTTCTGGTTGAAGTGAAGGCCGTCGCCAAAGCGGGGAACAGGACCTTGGTTACCACCCTCACCAAGCGGTTGGCGGAGGACCTGGCGGATTACCTGCACGAGCAGGGAGTGCGCGTGCGCTACCTCCATTCGGACATCGAGACCCTGGAGAGGATCAGGATAATCCGTGACCTGCGCCTGGGCAAGTTCGACTGCCTCGTGGGCATCAACCTGCTGCGCGAGGGGCTGGACCTGCCCGAGGTGGCCCTGGTGGCCATCTTTGACGCCGACAAGGAGGGCTTTCTGCGCTCACAGCGTTCGCTGATACAGACCATCGGCCGCACGGCCAGGCACCTGGACGGACGGGTGATACTCTACGCTGACAAGATCACTAAGTCTATGGAGGCCGCGCTGGCGGAAACGGATCGGCGCCGCCGTAAGCAGGTCCGTTACAACAAGAAGCACGGCATCACCCCCGCGGGGGTGAAGAAGGCGATACGCGGGCTGATAGGTACGGTCTGCGATGCCGATTACTCCACCGTTTCCCTGGAAGAGGGGGCGGGGGCCTACGCGGCGGATAACCTGGATGACCTTATCGCCCGCCTCGAGAAGGAGATGCGCGAGGCGGCCAAGAAGATGGAATTCGAGAAGGCGGCGAAATTGCGTGATAAACTGCGCGAGCTCAAGCAGACCGCGCTGTTTTTCAACGGCAAAGGCGGAACCGCAGATTACGCAGACTCCACAGATTGACATAGATTCTCTCCTTTGATAACGGCACCCCTGACAAGACAAACCAATCCACACAGATTTGGGCAGATTATCCTGGTGCCGGTTTCAAGTGGGTCGTTCTTTAACGGGCCTCCGCTTGCTGCGGCAAGACAAGAGTAGGGGCGTATTGCAATACGCCCCTACTCTTTTGTGCGCGCTATGTTGCGGCAAGTTGCTTCTTTGTTGTAGTCAATGACGACAAGTCGATGCAGATGATGTAGAATTGTGTTGACGATACGCAGAACGGTGAAGAAATTTGGTGGAATCCGTGTGGATCCAGGTTGTCTGATAAGAAGCGCTGTTATCTAAGGAAATTATCTGTGTAATCTGTGAAATCTGTGGATAAGAAGTTGGAGAAAAAATTCCGTAGCGCTCCCGCCAGGCCCGGCGTCTACATCATCAAGGATAAGTCTGGCCGAGCCATCTACGTCGGCAAGGCCAAGTCCCTGCGCCAGCGCTTGCCTTCCTACCTGCGCGCCAGGGCCGAGGCCAAGGTCATGGTAATGATCAAGCGCGCCGCGGCGCTGGAGTTCATCCTCACTGCTAACGAGATAGAGGCCCTGGCGCTGGAGGGCAACCTGATAAAGAAGCACCGCCCCCGCTACAACGTGAGCTGGCGCGACGACAAGTCTTTCCCTTTCCTGCGCCTTTCCACGCATGAGGAATTCCCCGCACTGAGTGTAAGTCGCCGCCCCGGTGTCGGCATGGGGCGCTTCTTCGGTCCCTTCGTGCGTGTGCGCATGCGGGAGATGCTGGCCTTGATAAACAAGCACTTCGCCGTGCGCAACTGCAAGAGCTTTCGCAGGTATAAACAAGGCAGGCCCTGCCTCAACTACCAGATAAAGCGTTGCTTGGCGCCCTGCGCGGGGAAAGTGGATGAGGAGGAATACGCCCGCGAGGTGGAGCGGCTGGTGCTCTTCCTCACCGGTCACAATGGCAAGCTGAAGCAAGAGATGACGGTACGGATGGAGCGGGCCGCGGCGAGGGAGGAGTTCGAGCAGGCGGCGCGCTTGCGCGACTTGCTGGCGGCGCTGGACGGATTTTCGCAGCGGCAGAGAGCGGTACAGGAAAGGGACATCGATCAGGACATCCTCGCGCTTGCCGAGGAGAAAGGTGGCCGTTGCCTGCAGGTACTCTTCGTGCGTGAGGGCAAGCTCTGCGGCGAATACCACGCTTTCCTGGAGGGCGGGCTCACCCCCAGGGACGGAGGCCTGGCTTCCTTTATCGGTCAATTCTACGCCGACCTGTCCTACCTGCCTCCGCGCATAGTGTGCGACCGCCTGCCCCTGGACAAGCGCGGCCTGGAGCGATGGCTTGCGGAAAGGCGAGGCGGGCGGGTGGCGATCAGCGCGCCGCGCGCGGGAAGAGCGCGTCCCCTGCTGACGATGGCCGCGGAAAACGCCGCCTATCACCTGGGGCGCCGCCTCAGTTCATTGGCGGGGGGCGAGGAGCTGGCGGGACATCTGCGCCGCGCGCTATCGCTCAAGGCGCCGCCGAAGCGCATCGAGGCCTTTGACATCTCCCACACGGGAGGCGATGAGGCGGTAGGCTCGATGGTCGTCTTCCAGGACGGGGAGACGCTGAAGAGCGCGTACCGCCGTTTCAAGATAAAGACAGGCGCGGGGGTGGACGACTACGCCATGATGCGCGAGGTGTTGGGGCGTCGTTATCGCCGCCTGGCAAAGGGGGAAGGAGAGATACCCGACCTGGTGCTGGTGGACGGCGGGCGCGGGCACCTGGCGCTGGCCAGGGCACTGCTTGCCAGCCTGGGCCTGGCCAAGGTAAATGTCCTGGCCCTGGCCAAGCGGCAGGAGGTGATATTCCGCGGGCGCGAAGACCCCAAGCTTCAGCTTGGGGACAAAGCGCCAAGAAGGTCGCTCGCGCAGCGAGCGAAGAACGGAACAAGAATACCACCGGCTTCAGCCGGGGGAGTCTTATACCGCGCGGGAAGGGACAGCGCGCTCAAACTGGCGGCGGACTCAGCGGCGCTCCTCTACCTGCGGCGCGTGCGCGACGAGGCGCACCGCTTCGCGCGGGCGTTTCATCATTTGAGGAGGAAGAAGGGGTATAAGAAGCAGTAGCTAGTGCTGCAACAACTATTATTTCCTAAATTCAGGACGCGGGCGTTGACCGTAGATGATGCAGACATTGAAGACCACGCGTCCTGAATTTAGGATAAGATAATTGGAGCAGTACTAGCAGCTGGGAGCTAGTAGTTGGGGGGATTCCTGTTCCTAACACCTAGCTACTAACTACTAGCTACTCACAGATTGACTTCCGTCACCACAAATGATATAATCCCTATTCGCCTGTAAATCAGCGCGGAGAACAATGGATATCAAGAAGATAGCCTTATACGAGGTCCAATCAGGACGGTTCCATATATATAAGTCCAAGTACTCCTATGTGCCCAGGCTCGGGTTGTGTGTCATCGCCAACAAGCTGAAGCAGCGGTTTCCCGGTATCGAGACGAATATTTACCTGGGCGAGATCATCACTGACTGGGGCCTGGCCGGCTTGTTCCGCAAGCTTTTCCGCTTGAAGGACCGCACGGAGAAGTTCTATCCCGAACTGCTCAAGGCGGATATCGTCGGCATCTCCGCCCTTACCCTGAACGTCCAGGAGGCCTACGAACTGGCGCGCCGCCTGCGCGGCGATGGCTTCAAGGGCAAGCTGATCATCGGCGGGGCGCATGTCACTTTTGAGCCGGGCGAGCCGTTCCGCTATCGCTACGATTACGTGGTGCGCTACGCCGGTGAGGGGCCGATGGGGGACCTGGTAGAGGCCCTACTGCGCGGTGGGAAGGGCAAGGCCCTCTTCCGGCGCCTGCGCCGCATCGGTGGTCTATCCTTCCGTTGGGGGCGCAAGGTCTATCATAATCCCGTGCCGAAGGAAAGGCCGAAGAAGCTGGAGTGGGGCAAGCTGGACTACAGCATATTCGAGGGCATGGAGATGACCGTGCCCCTCGCTACCTCTATCTCCTGTCCGCACCGCTGCAAATTCTGCTCGGTCGTGGCCCAGTGGGGCGGTTACAAGGAACGCCCGCTCGACGACGTCATCGCCGAATGGCGGCAGATAAAGGAACTGCGCGAATCGGGCAAGCTCTCGCCTACGGCGACGATCTTCCTCACCGACGATAACTTCCTGCCTTACCCCAAAAAGAAGGAACGGGTGATCAAGCTTCTCAACCGGCTGATAGACGAGGGGCTGAACAAGGTCGGCTGGAACGTGCAGGTCACGGCAAATACCGGCCTGGATATGGACTTCCTCAAGCTGATGAAGCGGGCTGGTTGCCGCTGGGTCTTCATCGGCTTCGAGTCCGTCAATCCCACCGTGTTGCGCGAAGCGCACAAGTCGTCTACTGCCGCTATCAACTTGGCAGGTGCGCGCAACTTCCGCAAGGCGGGTATCAGCGTGCACGGCATGTTCGTGTGCGGCTTCGACAGCGATACCCCCGCCACGATCAGGCAGAACCTGGACTTCGCGCTGGAGAACGTCGACACCGCCCAGTTCCTCATCCTCACGCCGCTCCTGGGCACGCCCCTCTACGAGGAATACAAGAAGAAGCGCATCGTTGATCACAACTGGGGGCACTACGACGCCCATCACATCACCTACACCCTGAAGAACTTCCAGCGCCACGAGTTCTTCGACCACATACTCGCGTCCTACAAGGAATTCTATTCCCTGCGCACCTTGTTGCGCACCGCCAGGCGCCCGCGCAACTGGTTCAATAATATCCTCTTGTTGAACGTCTGGGGCTACTTCAAGGTGCGCGAGTGGAATCTGCGGCAGAACAGTGCCTACCGCAAGCAATTGCGCCTGGAGCATTTCCAGGATGAGATGCGCCTGGCTTTCCGCCGCGGCTACAGCCGTTACCGCCGTATCGTGCGCTCCCATCTCAAGCGCATGGGGCACAACTGGGACGACCGCCTCTCCTCTATCAGGGATTCCGCCGCGGAGATCGGCTCGCGCGGCGGGGAACTCTATGACCAGTATACCAAGAGCCTGCACGACCATTTCGTGCAGTGGCGCCGGGAATTGGATGGCAGTTATCGCCACAAGGCCCGGCTGGGTCGCAAGCGGGGCCGTCGGGCGAAAGCCTTCTACCGGCTTTACCTGGGCAAGATAGATAACGAGGACAAGATCACTCGCCAGCAGGCCATCAGAAGCAAGGAAGCGAAGAAGAAGGCTGCCGTTGGCTCCAGGAGGTGAACGATGAGCAAGAAGGGAAGTTGGCTGGGCGATATCTTAAAGGAAGTAAGTCTCTTCGATGGCTTGGACGACGTCACGAACCGGCAGATATTCAAGGCCGGCAAGGTGGAGAAGCATGCCGACGGCGAGCAGATCATGAAAGAGGGGGACGCCTCCAGGAAGATCTACGTGATAATCGACGGCCGGGCGCGTGTCAGCCGTCACACCGGTAAGGGAGAGGAACGCATACTGGCCTACCTCGACCGCGGCTCGGTCTTTGGCGAGATGTCCGCCTTTGATGGGCTCGGGCACTCCGCCGATGTCTATGCCGAGAAAGAGCTCAGCCTCCTGGCCATCGATAACGAGAAGTTCTTCACGCTGCTGCGTAAGAACCCCGACCTGTCGCTGAAGATAACCACTCGCATGATATCCACCCTCAGCATGCGCCTGCGGAAGATGAACGAGCAACTGGTGGAGAAGTAGTGGCTACGGTATTGCTGTCGCTCCCTCCGGGGACAAACTGATTATATAATCCTGCGGAGCATTCTAGCGGCTAGTTGCCGTAGTCGGTAACGCCGGATGAAGAACACCCAGGAGTTGATCCTTCTCGGGCTGTTGCGGCACGGGCCCAAGCATGGCTACGAGTTGCGCAAGCATGTAGCCGAGATAAGCGGCTACTACGCTGGGTATCGTTCCAGCTCTATCTACTATCCCTTGAACAGGATGGCGAAGAGCGGCTGGGTGCGGCGGAAGAAGGCGCGGCGCGGCCTGCGATTGGAGAAGCACGTATTCAGCCTGACGACGGTCGGCCGCAAGCGTTTAGGGGAACTCCTGTTGGAGAACCTGCGCCTGCCGAGCTGGCCCTTTTTTAATCTTGACCTTGGCCTCTATTTTTTCGACCTGGTAAAGAAAGGGCAGGGGATAGATGCCCTGCAGAGAAGATCCGAGGAGATGGGACGTACGATGCGGGCGTTGCGGGGGCAGTCGCTCAAACTGCGCAGGGGCGGAGCGCCCCGCCGCAAACAGCTCATCGTCGAACACGGCATGGTCCTGTTGAGAGCGGAGATGGATTTCGTGAAGGAACTACTGAAGGAGTTAAAGTGAATGTTGAATGGTGAATTATGAATGC
>CBDVCL010000103.1:0-7320 GCA_965372475.1 uncultured bacterium
GTGATCTGGGTCGAGCCGCCGCGCCGCACCGTTTCGTGCCGCCAGCGCAGGTCCTCGGCCAGCTTGCCGGTGATAAAGGAAAGCCAGTCCAGGTAGTCGGTATAGGTCATGAGCGAGACGAACTTGGGCGCGGTAACGGAGTCCCAGCTCGAATAAGTGCGGTACCAGGCCTTGTTAAGGTCCTCGATACTGCCGTACTTCTTCTTGAGGAACTCGCGGAAGCGGCGCTGGGTATACTGGCAGTAGCAGAAGACCGCCGGCTGGGGCAGGAAATCGAAGTAGCCCCATTGCACGATGTGCGGCTCGCTCCAGAGGTCCCAGGCGAGAAAAGACTTGTCGCCCTTGATGCGCGCGGCAAGCGTGATCATGAATCTCTCCGCCGCGCGGCGCACGCCGGGGTGGTCGTAACAATAGCCCGGCGCCACTTGGCTGGTGATCGCCTCCCCTCCCGCGGCCACGTAATGGCAGTCGGGGTATATCTCCGGCAGCCAATCCGGGGTGGAATCCAGGTAGAGCTGGAGGATATAGCGAAGGCCTACCTCGCGCGCCAGCTTACGGGTAAGGTCCAGGGCTTCGAAATGGTATTCACCGGGCTTCGTCTCACCAGAGGACCAGTCTATCCACAAGCGAACGGTATTGAACCCGCACTTCTTAATGTTCACCAGGTCCTGCTTCCAGCGGACGGTGTCGCCTTTACGCGGCGGCCTTACCATCGTCGCCCGCGTGCGACCGCCCGTGTACCAGGTGGCTATCGGTAGGAATTTTTCCATTAGCGCTCTCCCATTTTCCGCCGAAAACGCAAAAAGCACCCAACGACAGTTTCGACTATACTAAACAAAACCGGGCGCGGACAGCAAGTGATTTCTGCAAGGGACAGCATTTCTTTGCAGGGCCAGCGGATCCTCTGTCTTTGGTCTTCAGCCTCTATTCCCCAGCGAGGAACCCTGCAAAGAAATGCTCTCCCGTGACCGAAGTGTGCTTCCCGCCGTTATCAGAGAATAACGTGCGTTGGATCATCTTCGTGTACCTTCGTGTCCTTCGTGGCTAAAAGGTTTCTTGGTAACTTGGTGGCTAGCCTCCGGCGCTGTGGCGGTAGCTGAGGAAGACGAAGCTTGCCGATAAGAGCAACATCAACCAGACAAAGACGTCACCGAAGCGGGTGTAAAAGGTGATCCCCGCTCTGGGATAGACCGTCCCCTTTACCACCGCTTGTTCAAAGAGCGGCGTGGGCTTTAGGATCTTACCATTTGGAGATATGATACAGCTAATGCCGGAGTTAGCGCTGCGCACCAGGTAGACGCCGTTCTCCACCGCCCTCATCACACAGAAGAGAACGTGCTGGTAGGGCATGGCGCTGCGCCCGTACCAACCGTCGTTGGTCAGGTTGACCATGAACTCGGCGCCGCTCTTGCCGAAGCGGCGGATCAGGCCGGGAAAGCTGACCTCGTAGCATATGCTGGCGCTGAATGACCCCGCGGGGATCTTGAAGACCTTCGCCTCCCTGCCGGCGTCAAAGTCCCCCGCCCCCAGGTCCGCCGCCACCGCGCCGAAGGGCAGCAGGCCTGCGAGGGGGACGTATTCACCAAAAGGGACCAGGTGCATCTTGTAATACTCGTCCACTATGCCGCGGCCGGGGCGAAACAGCAGGGCGGCGTTATAGTTGAGCCATCGCCCCTTCCCCTCCTTCAGGCGGGGAGCGCCCACCACCGTCCAGCATCCCGAATCGCTGATGCACTGCCTTACCCTGTCACCGAAATACGGCTCGCGGCTGAAATAGCAGGTGGCGGCCGCCTCCGGCCAGACAACCAGGTCGCACCCCCGGCATGCTTTCTGCAGTTCGCAGTAGAGCACAAAGTTCTCGTTCTTGAATTGCGGGCTCCACTTTACGCCCTGGTCCACGTTGCCCTGCAGCATACCGACATCGATGGGGCGGCCGGTGTCTATGGCCGGGTCCGGTATCCAGCGCGGCAGTGCCAGCATCGCGACTAACAACGCCGCCAGGCCGAGCGGCCGTCGCCAGGCCCCCTTGCCGCGCAGGTCAAAGACGGCGCCGAGGAGGACGTTCCCGCTCACTACAAGAAAAGACACGGCGTAGACCCCGCCCAGCGTAGCCAACTCCAACAGCCCCCTGAAATGATAGAGCGAGTAGCCGAGCATGCCCCAGGTAAAGCCGCTGAAGATAATGCCGCGCAGGTATTCAAGGGCGATCCAGAGAGCGGGAAGTATCACTAATCCCAATCCGCTCTCCGCGAAGCGATGGCGCAGGAGGTTGAACAAACCGTGATAGAGGGCGAGATACAGGACGAGCGCCAGATAAGCCCCGTAGCGTGCCGGCAGCGCCATCTCGGTGATACCCGTGACCCAGTAGAGGAGCAAGGAGTAAAAGACCACGCCCTGCAGGTATCCCAGGAAGAAGTTACGCGGGCCGGTATACTCCCGGTCCGCCAGCAGCAACGGCACCAGGGCAAACCAGACCAGGTAGCCGCCGTAGTGATGGAAAGAAGGGCTGACAAAGCTGGGAAAGGAAAGGGCCAGCAGAAGGCCGGAGACTATTGCGGCGAGTATCTTCATTAGACAACCAACGCTCGCAGATTACGCTGATTCGCCCTCCGCGTCTGCCCCCACGTCTGCTTGTCAGCAGACAAGCGCGGGGGCAGCGGGGGCTGATTACGCTGATTCACATCCGCGTAATCCGCGTTTCACTGCGCAGGCCCGCTTTCGGTGCCAGCCGCTGCAGGCGCGGCCGGTTGCTGCTCCGCCGCGGTGTCCTTCTGTATCTGTTCCACGAGGGAGGAACTCTTCGTCTTGCGCGCGGAAAGTATGGCCAACACGAGCGAGCTGACCATGAAGACTATGGCCAGGGTCGTGGTAAGGCGAGCCATAAAGTCCTTGCGGCCCATGCTGCCAAACAGGGCCTGCCCGCCGCCGCCGCCGAAGGCAGCTCCCATCCCCGCCCCCTTGCCGGACTGCAGTAATACGACCACGACAAGAGTCAGGCAAATACAAACGTGAAAGATGATCAGGATTTTGAACATTGTTCCCGGTGAACGGTTATTGGTGATTGGTGAATGGCGCTACCTCACATGACCATTCACTATTCACCATTCACCCTTCACCCCTTATCGTAGAAGATGAGCTTGAGAAAATCCTCCCCCTTCAAGCTGGCGCCGCCAACCAGTCCCCCGTCAACGTCAGGGCAGGCCATCAAGCCGGCGACGTTGTCCGGCTTGACGCTGCCGCCGTAGAGGATTATCGTCCCATTCGCCAGCCCCTGGTCATACATCCCCGCCAGCTTGCCCCGCAAGAAAGCGTGTACCTGCTGGGCCTGCTCGGGGCTTGCCGTCCTGCCGGTGCCGATAGCCCAGACCGGCTCATAGGCGATAATCACCTTTTTCATCTCCTCGGCACCCAGGCCCCGCAGGCCGCCGCTGAGCTGTCTCTCAACCACTTCTTCCGTCACGCCCTTGTCCCGCTCCTCCAGCACCTCTCCCAGGCACATCACCGGCACAAGCCCCGCCTCCAGGGCCCGATTTACTTTCTTATTCACCGTCTCGTCGTCCTCGCCGAAATGCGCCCGCCGCTCGGAATGGCCGATGATAACGTGGCTGCATCCCACCGACAAGAGCATCTCCGCCGCCACCTCACCGGTGAAAGCACCTTCCTTCTCAGCGTGCAGGTTCTGCCCTCCCACCATGATCGCGCTCCCCTTCGCCGCCGCCGCCGCGGCCTCGAGGCAGGGATAGGGCGGGCAGACCAGCACATCGGACGGCGCTTCCTTGCCATCCAGCCCTTGCTTCAGCCCTTCGACCAGCGCCACAGCCGCGTCGCGGTCCTTGTACATCTTCCAATTTCCCGCTATGAGTGGTTTTCGTGACATTTTTCTGGTAGTGAGTATTGCGTATTGGGTATTGGGTGAATAGCAACTCAATACTCACTACTCCGCCAGCATCTTTAATATCGGTTAGTCCCCGGAGGGGGCAATACCCAATACCAACTATCAGCGTTTCTCTGTTAACGCCTCTATTCCCGGCAACTTCTTACCTTCCAGGAACTCAAGGGACGCGCCGCCGCCCGTACAGATGTGCGTCATCTGGTCCGCGAGCCCGAGCTTGGTCACCGCGGCCACCGAATCGCCGCCGCCAATGATGGTGATCATATCCTCAGCCGACGCGAGCGTCCGGGCGACTTCGTTAGTGCCCTCGTCAAAAGGCGGCACCTCGAAAGCGCCCAGGGGCCCATTCCAGAAAACGGTACGCGCCGCGTAGAGCTCTTTCTGTATCTTCTCTACGCTCTGAGGGCCGATATCCAGGCCCTGCCATCCTTCAGGGATACTTCCCTTTATCACCACGTCGGTCTCCACGCCCTCTTTCAGCTCCTTGGCGATGACCGTATCCACCGGCAATATCAGCGGCACGCCTTTCTCCTCCGCTCTCTCCAGTATGCTGTGGGCGATCTCAATACATTCCTCCTCGATGAGCGAATCGCCAACGTTCGCGCCCTGGGAGCGGAAGAAAGTGTATGCCATGGCGCCGCCGATGATAAGCTTGTTGACGATGTTCAGCAGGTTATGGATCACCTCGATCTTGCCGGATACCTTGGCGCCGCCGATTATGGCCACGAAGGGCCGCTCGGGATCGCCGGTGATCCGGGTAAGGAACTTCATCTCCTTTTCCATCAGGTACCCGGCGGCACAGCTGTGCAGGTACCTGGTAACGCCGACGGTGGAAGCATGGGCGCGGTGAGCCGTACCGAACGCATCGTTGACATACAATTCGCCCAGGTTAGCCAGCTTGCGGGAAAAACCTTCATCCTTATCCGTCTCACCGGCATGAAAACGCAGGTTCTCAAGGATGATCGCTTCCCCCTCGCCCAGGCCTTTGGCTACGGCCTCCACCTCGAGCCCGACGCAATCATCCAATTTCTTCACTTCTTTGCCCAATAGTTTGGAAAGCCTCTTCGCCACGGGGTCCATCTTCAGCTCCGCAACGACCTTTCCCTTGGGACGCCCCAAGTGGCTCATCAGTATCAGCCGCCCGTCCCGCTTGAGAATATACTTGATGGTCGGCAGGGCGGCACGAATGCGCGTGTCGTCGGTCACGTTCCCCTCTTTATCCAGGGGCACGTTGAAATCAACGCGCATCAGCACCCGCTTGCCCTTGACCTCAAGGTCTTCTACCATTAGTTTGGCCATTTGTTATCCTCCTCTGGGCGCTGATTACGCTGATTGCACGCTGATTACGCTAATCGTTGTCTGCGTAATCCGCGGCGGGCGACCCGCCAGGTTCTGCTTCCGGTAGCCCGTATCCGCGTAATCCGCCTTTCCTACTTAGACGCCATAAACTTGATCAAATCCCCCAAACGAGCCGAATATCCCGTCTCGTTGTCATACCAGGACATCACCTTGACCAGGTTATCTATCGCGTATACACAGCCTGCCTCGAAGATGCTTGAGGCGCGATTGCCGTTGAAGTCGATAGATACGAGGGGCTCCTTGTTGACCTTCAGGTAGCTGTTCTTCTTCGCCGCCTCCTCGAAAGCGGCAGTCACGTCTTCCCTGGTGACCTTGTCCTTAAGCTCCGCCACCAGGTCCACCACCGATACGTTGGGCGTGGGCACGCGAATGGCCAAACCGTCCAGCTTGCCCTTCAACTCCGGCAGGACCAAGCCGACCGCCTTAGCCGCTCCCGTAGTAGTGGGGATCATCGACATCGCCGCGGCACGGGCGCGCCGCAGGTCCTTGTGGTCGAAATCAAGGATAGGCTGGTCGTTTGTGTAAGAATGGATGGTGGTCATCAAACCCTTGACCATGCCCCACTTGTCATTCAGCACCTTGACGAGGGGGGCTATGCAGTTAGTGGTACAGGAGGCGTTAGAGACCACGTGGTGCTTCGAGGCATCATACGTGTCCTCGTTCACGCCCAGCACTATGGTCAGGTCCTCCTGCTTAGCCGGGGCAGAGATAATCACCTTCTTCGCCCCCGCCTTGATATGCTTCGCAGCGTCTTCACGCTTGGTGAAAATACCCGTGGACTCGACCACGTATTCCACGCCCAAGTCGCCCCAGGGAAGGGCCGCGGGATCCCTTTCCTTGAGGATCTTTATCTTCACCCCCCCCACCACGAGGGTGTCCTCGCCCTCGAGCTTCACATCGGCATCGAGCGCGCCGTGTACCGAGTCATATTTCAAAAGGTGGGCCATCGTCGCCGGGGCACCGATATCGTTCACCGCCACTACCTCGATCTCCTTTTCGTCCTTGACGCAACGATAGAAAATCCTGCCGATACGGCCAAACCCATTCACGCCGACTTTGATCGCCATTGAGAACTCCTTTTAGTTAGCTTGTTGAATGAAGGCGAATTATTACATCTTTAGCTGTTTATGTCAATAACAAAGAGCAGACAGCAAACAGAATACAGCATACAGGGACATCTCAGGCAACCTGTCTACTGACTGCTGTCTACTGCCTACTTCGCAAGGAACTCATCGATCGAGCGGGCCGCCACCTTCCCCGCGCCCGCGGCGAGGATCACGGTGGCGCCGCCCGTGACGATGTCCCCGCCAGCGTAGACGCCTTTCTTGTTCGTGGCCCAGGTCTGCTCGTCCGCGGCTATGTTCCCCCACTTGTTCGTCTCCAGGTCGGGAGTGCTCTCCTGGATGATGGGGTTGGCGTTAGTGCCTATGGCGATGATCACCGTATCCAGTTCAATGGTGAATTCGGACCCCTTGATCGGCACAGGGCGCCTCCGGCCGCTGTCGTCTGGCTCGCCAAGCTTCATGCGGATGCAACGGGCCCTCTTCAGCCAGCCCTTCTCGTCCCCTTCGTAGGCCACGGGCGTGGTGAGGAAGTCGAATTTCACGCCCTCCTCCTCCGCATGTGCTATCTCCTCGATACGCGCCGGCATCTCTACCCGCGAACGGCGGTAGAGCAGGTTCACCTTGGCTCCCATGCGCAGGGAACAGCGGCAGGCGTCCATCGCCGTATTGCCGCCGCCGAGCACGGCGACCCGCTTCAGCGGCTTCATCGGCGTAGCGTATTCCGGGAAACGGTAGGCCTTCATCAGGTTCATCCTCGTGAGAAACTCGTTGGCGGAGTAGATGCCGTTCAGGTTCTCCCCCGGCAGGTTCATGAACATCGGCGAGCCCGCCCCCGTGCCGATGAAGACGGCGTCATAGCCCATTTTGAAGAGTTCGTCTATGGTGAAAAGTTTGCCGATTATCACGTTCGGTTTCACTTCCACACCCAGCTTGCGCAGGAAGTCCACTTCGGATTCCACTATGTCTTTCGGCAGGCGAAACTCGGGAATGCCGTAGACGAGTACA